>DASVAW010000076.1 GCA_036376135.1 Candidatus Polarisedimenticolaceae bacterium
CGTCAACCAGACCGGAATCCGGTTGACCATCGGGATCTGCTGGAAGAGCTGCGGGTACTCGGTCAGGAGGATGAACCCCGCCGCGAGAAGGAGCTTGTCCGCCGCCGGGTCGAGGTAGGCCCCGAGGGGACTCTGCTGCCGGAAGACCCGGGCGACGAGGCCGTCGAGCAGATCGGTCACCCCCGCCCCGACGAACAACCAGAAGGCCGCCCCGAAGCGGGCGTCCAGGATCGCGAGGATGAAGATCGGAACCGCGACCAAGCGCAGAAACGTCAGCTGGTTGGCCAGGGTCCAGTTCCCGACCCGGTCCTTGATGCGGGCTTCGCTCATGCGGCCGAACCGTATAGCCCAGCCCCCGCGGTCCCGTCAAACCGGAGAAGTTTGACATCTCTCGCGTGGAACCTATGTTCCCCGCCGAGCGGGCGGGGTTCCCGCACCGAGGACATGAGCACCCAAGAGGACGGCGACGTCATGAAGATCGACGACCTGCTGCGCTTCATGGTCAAGCAGGAGGCGTCCGACCTCCACCTGAAGCCCATGCGGCCGCCGCTCCTGCGACTGCACGGCAAGCTCCTCCCCCTGAAGACCGATCCCCTGCATCCCGACCTCCTGAAGGAGATGTTGCTCGGCCTCCTGACCGAGCGGATGCGGGAGACGCTCGAGGAGCGCCAGGCGGTGGACTTCGGGCACAGCGTGCCGGGCGTCTCCCGCTTCCGCGCGACCATCTTCTTCCAGCGCGGAACGCTCAGTGCGGTCTTCCGCCGCGTCCCGTTCGAGTTTCCGAGCCTCGAGGACTGGGGCCTCCCCCCGGTTCTCCACGAGTTCGCCAACCTGAACCAGGGGCTCGTCCTGCTGACCGGTCCCACGGGCTCCGGGAAGTCGTCGACCCTCGCGGCGCTCATGCGCCTGATCTCGAACACGCAGAACTGCCACCTCGTGACGATCGAGGATCCGATCGAGTTCCTTCTCAAGGACAACCTCGGCGCGGTGACCCAGCGCGAGGTCGGGACCGACACGCCGACCTTCTCCGACGCCCTGCGCAACGCACTGCGCCAGGACCCCGACGTGATCATGGTCGGCGAGATGCGCGACCTCGCGACCGTGCAGACCGTGCTCACCGCCGCGGAGACCGGCCACCTCGTCTTCTCCACGGTGCACACGAACAGCGCGGCCCAGACGATCGACCGCATCATCGACATGTTCCCCGAGGGGAACCACCGCCAGATCCGCCAGCAGCTCGGCACGGTGCTCCAGGGCGTGGTCTCGATGAAGCTCGTCGAGCGCGCCGACGGCCAGGGGTTGATCGCGGCGGTGGAGGTGTTGCGCCATTCCCCCCGCGTGCAGAAGCTCATCCACGAGGGAAACCTCGACGCCCTCGAGGAGGAGATCGAGAACTCGGTTTCCTACTACCGCATGCAGTCGATGAACCAGTCGCTCGCCGCGCTGGTGCTTCGGGGCGCCGTCGCGCGGGACACCGCGCTCGCCGCTTCGATCCGGCCGGGCGACCTCGATCTCATGCTTCGCAAGTTCCTCTACGCCGCCGAGCACGGCGGCGACGAGCCGGGAGATGCCGCCATGGCCGAGCCGCTGAGCGATTTCTCGAAGATCCTCGAGCTGCAGGAGATCAAGAAGCTCTACGACGAGCTTCAGGAGCGCGTCGGCGCCGATCTCGCGGAGAAGGACGACGAGATCCGCAGGCTCCGTGAGGAGATCGCGACCCGGGACGCCGGGGGGGCCGCCGCCGGAGGGGAGATGGACGCGCTCCGGGGCGAGAACGAGCGCCTCACCAAGCAGATCCAACTCCTGCGGCAGGACTACGAGGCGAAGATCGAGCGCCTGAACGCGCGGCTGAAGGAACTGTCCGGCGCCGCCGCCGGAGCGGCCGGTGCGGCTCCCCGCGATCCGGGAAGCGGCTTCTTCAGGCGCTAATCCCCCGGCTCCCTCGGGGCGGTCCAGCCCCCGTGCCCCTCGTCGCCGTGGCCGCCGTGCCGGGCGTGGCTCACCGTCGAGATCGCGTGCTTGTAGACGATCTGCTCGCCGTACGGCCCGTCGAGCAGCAGCGTGAACTTGTCGAAGGCGCGGATCCGGCCGACGAGCTTCTTGCCGTTGGCGAGGAAGACGGTCACGAGCACGTGATCCCGGCGCGCCGCGTTGAAGAACTCGTTCTGGAGGTTCCCACCGTCCGCGTCCATCGTCATGTTCCCCTCCGGCCGCCGGAGTATAAACCTCTCAGACCCCGCCGGAGCGCCAGCATTCGAGGATGACGCGCGTCGCCGCCTCGCACCCCGGCTCCATGTCGACCCGCAGCGCGTCGCGCTCGCTCCGGAACCAGGTGCGCTGGCGCTTGGCGTAACGGCGGGTCGCGCGGCGAACGTCGTCCACGACCGACTCGGGGTCGATCCCCCGCTCCAGCGCGGAGAGCACCTCGCGGTACCCGATCGCCTTGAAGGCGTTGGCCCTCGCGGGAATCCCCGCGGCGAGCAGGCGGCGGACCTCGGCGACGAGCCCCCCGGCGAAAAAGCCGTCGACCCGGGCGTCGAGGCGGCGCGCGAGGACCTCCCGGGGAAGGTCGAGGACGACCTTGAGCGACGGGTAACGCTCGACCCCCGACGACCACGAGCCTTCTTCGCGCAGCCGCTCGCTCCAGCGACCGCCTCCGGCCAACGCGATCTCGAGGGCCCGCACGACGCGTTGCGCGTCCGCCGGCGGGAGACGTCGCGCCGATTCCGGATCGCATCGAAGGAGCAGGCGGTGCAGGCGCGCGGCGCCGTGGCGTTCGGCCAATCGCCGCAAGCGATCCCGGAGCTCCGGATCGCGGGCCGGGGCGTCGACGACCCCGCGAAGCAACCCGCGCAGGTACATCCCGGTCCCTCCCGCGACGATCGGAAGGCGGCCGCGCGAAACGATCCCGAGGATCGCCCGGTCGGCGTCGCGCACGTAATCGGCGAGCGTGTAGTCGCGGAGAGGGTCGACGTGGGAGACGAGGTGGTGCGGGACCCGCAGGAGATCCGCCGGCGACGGCTTCGCGGTCGCGACGTCGAACCCCCGGTACACCTGCAGCGCATCGCAGCCGACGATCTCGCCGTTCAGGCGCTCGGCGAGCGCGGTCGCGACGTCGGACTTCCCGGTTCCGGTGGGGCCCGCGACGACCAGAAGGCGAGGGCTCAGCGCGTGCCGCGCCCCCCGACCATCCCCTCCCGGGTCTGGTCCCGCAGCTCGTCCATCGCCTTCTTCATGTGGTCGCGACAGTAGAGGTGTCCGGGCTCGGTCGGATGGTCGCATCGCGCGCAGCGGGACCCGCGCAGCTTCCGCCCGACCGGCAGGATCATGCGAAGCAACACACCCCCGGTGAGACATCCCAGGCTCAACTTCAGCGCGAGCGGTCCCCAGTGGTCCGAGGTCGCCGAATCGACCCATCCGACCTGACCGCCGAGGAACAGCCAGACCGCGCCCGCGAGCGCGACGAGGCCGAGTTGAAGGAGCATGTTTCCCACGCGGCGAATATAGGCCTTAGCGAGGATCGGGCCACCGCAGCGCTCACGGGATTTCGGTCAGCGAGGCGCCGGAATAGTAATGGGAGAGGATTTGGCGGTAGTCGGCTCCGCGGACGGCCATCCCGTACGCCCCGACCTGGCAGAGACCGACGCCGTGCCCCCACCCCTTTCCGGCGAAGACGACCGCGTCCAGGCGTCCCTGCGCGTCGCGCTGGGGCTCCAGGACGACGAGGTTCTCGCGCAGGTCCAGCAACCCGCGGATGTCGAATCCCTTCACCACCGTCGTGCCGCGGCTCCCCACCACCTCGAGCTCCACCACGCGCCCGGAGACCCCGCGGCGCTTCACCCGGAGGTCCTGGAGATCCCCGACGCCGATGCGCTTCTCGATCGTCGCCTCGAGCTCCTCGCGCGAGCGCCGGAGGTCCCACGCGTAGACCGCCGCGCTGCGGTCGTCGGACGCCCCCTTCACCGGCGGGCGGAGCTCGAGGAAGTCGATGCGACCGTCCGAGCCGCGACGGAAGCGAACGCGGTCCCCGGGCCACAACTGGAGCGACGGCGCCGGAACCGATCGGCCTCCGAGGGTGCCGAAGACGAAGGGGCTTCCCCCCACCGCGACGCTGAGGTCGCCTCGCCCCTGCACGAAGCGGAGGGCGGCGCCGTCGGGACCGGAGAAGGTCGCCTCCCGGAGCGAGAACGCCTCGTAGATGTCCCCCACCCCCGCGAGCAGCCACGCGATTCGAGCGCGGCTCGCCGGCTCGGCGAGACCGAATCCTCCGCCGGCGAGCGGCCGCAGCAGGCCGATCCATGCGAAGTAGGCGGCGATGCGCCGTTCCTCCGGCGCCAGCGCCGCGGCCGACGCGTCCCGCAGGAGCGCCTCGGCGTCCCCATCCCCCACGAGCACGCGGGCCCGCTCGTCGAGTCCCAGGTCGCGGGCGGCCGCGGCGAGCGCCTGCGCGAGGGTCGCCGTCGGACGCTCGGGGCCGGAGGGCGCGGGACGCCCCGCGACCGCCGCGAGCGCGCGCGTCCACCGGCGCAGCTCCGCCGGGCCCACCTCGTGCCGCATCGCGCGCGGATGGATCTCGCCGACGAGCACGCCGGCCGCCGCGAGCAACGCGACCTCCCGCGTGACGTCCGTTCCGGTCTCGTCGACGAGCGGGTCGATCGGCCGGCCCGAGATCGAGACCTTGCGCTGCGCGAGCCCGTCGGCCTCCGCGCGGCACGGGACCCCCTTGAGGTACGGGGCGGCCTGCTCGGGGAAGATCTCCTTCGCGTCCTCGGTATGCCCCCCGCAGGTCGCGGTGTACAGCGCCGCGATCGGTTTCCCGTCCCAGGCGAGGATCTCGCCCGCCGTCGCGGCGATCGCGCGGTCGGAAAGCGGATGCTCGGCCGAGGCACCGCCGTACGCCTGGCAACGCGGCGTCGCGCAGAGGTCGTACCCCCCCTCCTCGAACTGACCGAGGTTCGCGACGGCGTACGTGCGCGCGGCGACCGCCTGCGCCTTCAGTGCCTCGAGCTGCGGCCAGATCTCGGGGCCGAGCTCCGAAGGGACGACGCCGCGCAGGTAGGTCTCCAACTCCAGCCAGTTGACGGGACGAATGCGTCCCTGGGGATCCACGCGAAGCTCGACGACGCCGCGGTAACCCTTCCCGCCCACTTCGATCGTCGCCCCCGGTTCCGCGACGACCGCGAGGCGACCCCGGGCGGTGGGCGTGTCGTTCCACCGTGCGTCGACCAGGCGCAGCGTGACCCCCGACACCTCGCGACGCGGCTCCTCGGCGATCCAGATTCCCTGGAATCCGGCGTCCCGGAGCTTCTCCAGAACCGGCGCGAGCGACGCCCGGTCGTCCCCCTCCCCGAGCCGCACCCGCCAGGAGCCGCGGTCCGGGACGAACCGGACGACGGCCGGGACGCCGAAACGATCCCGAAGGCGGGTGGCCTCGGCTTCCGCGGCCTCCCGCGTCTCGAACGCCGCGACCTGGACGCGGTAGATCGAGCCCGCGTCCTCCTCGGGACCGCCGTCGGCGACGACCACCACCTCGCCGGACTGGGGCGCGTTCCCGACGGCCGTCCCCGTGGACGGATCGACGATGCGGTAAGGCTTCGCGGAGCGTATCGTCACGCGCCGCGCGGGCTCGAGGCCGATGCGGATGAGCTTTCCCGGGGGGGACGCGGCGGTCGCCAGCGCCCGGATCGCGTCCGTCGCGGCGTCGGCCGCGGCGCCGCCGACGGCGGCGCCCGCGACGACGGTCGCGACGACGAGCCGACTAAACACGGCCCCGCGCCAGCAGGTCGAGCACGTCGCGGCGGGCGGAGGCGTCGGACTCGTAGGTCCCGGAGACCGCGAGCGTGACGAGGCGGCTCGACTCCTTGCGTACGCCGCGCAGGGTCATGCAGGTGTGCTCGGCCTCGAGCATCACGAGGGCACCGCGCGGACGAAGGACGCGGCCGAGCGTCCCGAGGATCTGCGAGGTCAACCGCTCCTGGATCTGGAGCCGTCGTGCGTGCGCGTCGACGACGCGGCCGAGCTTGCTCAGCCCGGCGAGCCGTCCGTCCGGGAGGTACGCGACGTGCGCGACCCCCGAGAAGGGGAGCAGGTGGTGGACGCAGACCGAGGCGAATCGGATGTCCCGCACGAGGACGAGGCCGGAGCCTTCCGGGGCCGACGTCCAGGTCAGCTCGGCCTCCGGATCGAGGGCGTAACCCTCGACGAGGTCCTCCTCCCACGCCTTCGCGACGCGCTCGGGGGTCGCCTCGAGGTCGTCGCCGGGAAACCGCTCGCCGAGCCCCTCGACGAACGCCCGGATCCCCTCCACCATCTTCGCCCGGTCCATTCCGCTCACTCCCCCCGGTAGACGACCGCGCAGCGGCGCGTCTCCCACAGCTCGATCTCCACGAGACCGGGAAGCGCCGGCTGCAGCCGGCGCCACATCCAGACGGTCATGTTCTCGGCGCTGGGGTTCTCGATCAGGTCGTTGAGGTATCGGTGGTCGAGCAGGTCCACGACCTCGCGCTCGACGATCGTCTTGAGGTCGGCGAAGTCGACCGCGAGGCCCGACGTCGGATCGACCTCGCGATCGACGGTCACCGCGAGCCGGTAGGAATGGCCGTGCAGGTTGCGGCACTTCCCCGGGTGATTCGGCAGGACGTGCGCCGACTCGAAGTCGAAGAGCCGCTTGACCCTCACGCCAGCCCCAGGTCGGCGCGCGAGCGGCTCATCTCCACCCCGACGGCGTCGACGATCCCGTCGATGACCGGCGTTTCCTTGCGCACCCGGATCGTCGCGCGCTCCGCCGGGAACTCCCGCAGCAGGCTCTCGAGCACGGTGAGGGCGAACGACTCGAGAAGCTTGTGGGAGGGGCCGCGGCCGACCTCGAGCACCGTACGGTAGACCTTCGCGTAATCGAGGGTGTCCGACATGCGGTCGGACCTGCCGGACCGGGTGAGGTCGTAGGCGAGGCTCACGTCCACGTTCAGCCGAACCCCCACCTGGCGCTCGAGCTTGGTCAGGCCGTGGAAGCCGTGAAACTTGATCCCTTCGACGAAGATGCGGTCGCCGTTCCTCACGGGATCGGAGTCTATCAGAGCGATCCGTACGCGGCGGCGGCCGCCCGGCGGTCGAGGCCGGCCGCCACCGCGGCCTCGATGCCCGGACGGGGATCCATCGGCGCCACCGGCCAGTCGGAGCCGAACTCGAGACGCGCTCCCGAGCGCGCCAGCGCCGTCCACGGGAATGCGTGCGCCGCCCGGCGGCCGAGCGCGGGCTCCAGGATCGCCTCGTCGAGCCGGAGGTGCGCCGGCTGCATCGAGGCGACGACCCCGAGGCTCGCGAACCGCGGGAGGTCGGCGGGGTCCACGATCTGCGCGTGCTCGACGCGGAATCTCCCCTCGGGGACGCGCTCCGCGACGTCGAGCGCGAGGCGAACCGCCGCGTCCCCGATCGCGTGGAAGGCGACCGGCCACCCGCACGCCACGGCGGCGCGCACGCGCGGGAGGATCGACCCCATCTCCTCCCGCAGCTCCCCACGCCCGCCGCGGTCGGCGTACGGCTCGAGCATCGCGGCGGTCCGCGCGCCGAGCGTGCCGTCGAGGAACACCTTGCGGGTGGTGACGGCGATCCACGGATCACCCGGCGGGAACCGTCGCCGCAGCGCCGCCGCTTCCTCCTCGTCGAGATCGAGGGGGAGCCACGCCTCGATGCGGCAGGTCAGCTCCCCCGCCTCGCGAAGCTCCGACCATGCGTCGAGGGAGAAGGGCTCGACGATGTCGACGACGCGATCGATTCCGACCGCCGCCAGCTGCTCGAGCCCGGAGCGAAGCGCCGCACCGCGCTCCTCGCGAGTCGGGGCGGGAAGCCGGCGCCGGAGCGCCTCGTAGTCCGCTTCTTCCACCAGGCGCGGCTCGCGGGCATCGGGGTGGCCGAGCGCGCGCAGTGCCGCGCCGTTGAGCCAGGCCGCGTGCCCGTCCCCGCGCGCGAACAGCGCAGGCTCGTCGGCGGGAAGGCGCAGGATCGCCTCGCGTGCGGCGCGGGCGCTCGACCATCCGAACCGCCGCGTGAAACCGCCCACCCGCGACGCCCGGTCGAGGAGACCGGCCGAGAGGTGGGTGTGGGCGTCGCGGAACCTCACGGCACGACGAGGCCCGGGACGTTGGGGTACTTGAGCCCCGATCCGGTGTTGAAGAGCACGACGCGTTCGTCGGGCCGGATCCACCCCGAGGCCGCGAGGCGACGCGCGGCGACGAGGGTCGCGCCCCCCTCCGGCGCCGCGAAGATCCCTTCGCCGCGGGCGAGCTCGAGCTGGGCCCGGGCCATGTCCTCGTCGGAAACGGCGACCGCCGTCCCTTGCGACTCGTAGAGCGCCTGCAGGATGAGCGCGTCGCCGTACGGCGACGGGACGCGAAGGCCGCTCGCATACGTGCGCGGCGATTCCCACGCCGCGGCCTTCTTCGCCCCCGCTTCGAACGCCTCGACGATCGGCGCGCACCGTTCCGCCTGCACGGACACCAGGCGCGGCCGACGCCCGCGCGGGACGAGTCCGAGCACCTCCATCTCCTCGAACGCCTTCCACATGCCCACGAGCCCCGTCCCGCCCCCCGTCGGGTAGACGACGACGTCGGGAAGGTCCCACCCGAACTGCTCGGCGAGCTCGTACCCGAGGGTCTTTTTCCCCTCCAGCCGGTACGGCTCCTTCAGGGTCGAGAGGTCGAAGTACTCCGCACCGTCGAGCGCGGCGCGCATCGCGCTCCCGCACGCCGAGAGGTCGCCGTCCACCAGGTGCACCGTCGCTCCGTGCGCGACGCACTCGAGCCGGAAGGGATCGGGCGTGTCGAGCGGGAGGAAGACCTCGACGGCGAGTCCCGCCGCCGCGCCGTAGGCCGCGGCGGCCCCGGCCGCGTTCCCCGCCGACGGCAGGGCCACGCGCCGGGCGCCCAATCGCCTCGCCATCGTGATCGCCGCCGCCATCCCTCGCGCCTTGAACGAGGCGGTGGGATTGAGCGCCTCGTCCTTCACGAAGACGCGCTCGAGCTGGAGGGCGCGTCCCACGAAACGGACGGGCGCGAGCGGCGTCATCCCCTCGCCGAGCGTCACGGGATCGTCGGCGCCCGGCAGCACCTCGGCGTAACGCCACATCGACGGAGCTCGCGAGGCGATCCGGTCGGGGGTGAGCACGCGAGCCGCCTCGTCGAGCCGGTATCGGGCCAGCAGGATCCCCCCGCAGCGGCAGAGGTTGCGGAGCTCCTCCACCCCGAACGCGGCGCGGCATCGGGAGCACTCCAGCCACTCGAGAGTCGAGACCGCGCCGACCTCCACGAAACCTCCCCTAGAATCCCGGCTTGAACCTTGCGGGGGCGGAAGCCAACTTAAGCCAGGAGCCGAAGACCGGGCAAGCGATGACCGACTGGAAACGGAAGATCCGGATCACCCGATTCGACCGCGTCGTCCTCGGCGCGGGGCTGCTGCTCGTCGCGGCCGCCGGCGGATTGCTCTGGCTTTCCCAGATGATGGTCGCTCCCCCGCGCGCGCGTCTGAAGGACTCGGTACGCCCCGTGATCGGGATCACCATGCGCGAGCGGGAACCGTCCGGGCTCGAGATCCGGCGGGTGGCCTCCCCCGCCCGCGAGGCGGGGCTTCGCGTCGGGGATCGCATCGTCCGCATCGACGACCTGAGAAACCCCACCATGCAGCAGCTCGTCGGGCACGTGCGCGAGGCGGAGGCGGGGCACCGGTTCGCGATCGAGGCGAGACGCCCCGCCGGCGACGGCGAGAGCCTCGTGCTCGTCGACCTTCTCGCGGACGTCCGCCCGGTGAGCCCCGCCGACGAGGACCTCCCGTACGAGAACGTCACCTTCGACGGGTTCGGCGGCCTGAAGCTGCGGGGCTGGTACATCCCCGCCCCGGCGGGATCCGGACGCTCCCCGGCGGTCGCGTACGGGCACGGGAACGCCGCCGACCGACGCCAGTGGCTCCCCGCGGCGGCGGAGGTGCACGAGGCCGGAATCGCCCAGCTCCTCTTCGATTTCGCGGGGCGCGGCGAAAGCGACGGCGAGGTGATCTCCCTCGGGGCGCACGAGTCGGCGGACCTGCGCGCCGCGCTCGACTGGCTTGCCAAACGTCCCGACGTCGACCCGCGGCGACTCGGACTCGCGGGGAAGAGCATGGGCGGCGTCGCCGCGATCCTCGCCGCCGCCGACGACCCTCGCGTGCGAGCCCTCGTTCTCGACAGCCCCTTCGCCGATCTGCGCCAGACGGTCGATCGAGCCCTCGAGGAGCGGCATCTTCCCGCGGCGATCGTCCGTCCGGTCGTGTTCAAGCTCGCGGGTTTCCGCGCCAACTACGACCCCGACACCGTGAGACCGGTCGAGGCGATCCGCCGGGTGAAGGCGCCGGCGCTGCTGCTGCACGGCACGGCGGACACCGTGATCCCCGCGTCGGACGCCGAGGCGATCCGCGCCGCCGCGGCCGGGCCGGTCACCTACCTCCCCCTCGAGGGGATCGACCACAACGACACGCGCCCTCCCGAGGTGTGGGATCGCGTGGCGGCCTACCTGAAGGGCTCGCTGGGGCGGTAACCGGGAACTTCCCGCGGCTTTTCCTGTCCTATCATCCCGAGGGAAGAAACGGAGGACTCCATGCGTTCCCCCGCCTTGATCGCGTGTGCACTCGCGGCGGTCGCCGCCGCCCACGCCCAGAACCTGCCCGACTCCACCTCGATCGACCGCACCGGCGTGTCGGTCACCGTCTACAACCAGAACCTCGGCCTCGTCCGGGAGACGCGCACCCTCAAGGTCGACCGCGCGGGGGTGTCGTTCCTGCGGTTCATGGACGTGCCGCAGCTGATCAACCCGCGGACGGTTCACCTGAAGTCGCTCACCGCCGGGGCCGACCTCGACATCCTCGAGCAGAACTACGAATACGATCTGATCTCCCCCGAAAAGCTCATGGAGAAATACGTCGGCCGCGAGGTCGAGGTCGTCGAGCAGGCCGAGGACCTCACCACGCGGGTGTCGAAGGGGACCCTCCTGTCGGTCAACGGCGGCCCGATCTACCGCATCGGCGACCGGATCGTCCTCGGACTGACCGGAAAGGTGACCCTCCCCGAGCTGCCGAAGGACCTCGTCGCCTCTCCCACCCTCGTGTGGACCGTGAACGCCGCGAAGGCCGGCGCGCGCACGGTGGAAGCGTCCTACCTGACCGACGGCCTCAACTGGGCGGCGGACTACGTCGCCGTCGTCGATGCCGACGACAAGCTCGCCGACCTCACCGGCTGGGTGACGATCGACAACCGCTCGGGGGCGAGCTTCGAGAACGCCACCTTGAAGCTCGTCGCGGGGGACGTGCGGCGCGTGACGCCGGAGCGGATGTACGAGGACGCCGTGCGGATGCAGGCCGCCCCGACGATGGCGAAGGCCCAGCGGTTCGAGGAGGAGGCGTTCTTCGAGTACCACCTCTACACCCTCGACCGCCCCTCCACGATCAAGAACAACCAGACGAAGCAGATCACGCTCCTTCAGGCGAGCTCGGTTCCGCTGGTCAAGAAGCTCCTCCTCGTCGGCCAGCCCTGGTTCTACCGGAACCAGGGGGGGACGCTCACGCAGAACGAGAAGGTCGCCGTCGTCCTCGAGATGAAGAACGCGAAGGAGACGGGGCTCGGAATGCCCCTCCCCAAGGGGACGGTGCGGGTCTACAAGAAGGACCGCTCCGGCGCCGAGCAGTTCGTCGGCGAGGATTCGATCGATCACACCCCGAAGGACGAGACGGTCCGCCTGCACGTCGGCGACGCGTTCGACGTGGTCGCCGACCGGACCCAGACGGAGTGGCGCGCGATCAGCCCGCGTCAGAGCGAGTCGGCGTATTCGATCTCGATCCGCAACCGCAAGGAGGAGAACGTCGTCGTCACCGTGCGCGAGCCGGTCGGCGGCGACTGGACCCTGCTCTCCTCCTCGATTCCCGGAACGAAGGTCGACGCCGGGACCGTCGAGTTCCAGGTCCCTGTGCCGAAGGGGCAGGAGGTGAAGCTCACGTACCGGGTCCGGGTGAGCTGGTAGTTCCGCCGACTTTCAGAACCGAAATCGACGGGCGTCCGACGGACGCCCACCTTGTCCTCATGCTCCCGCAGGCCTTCGTCCTCGCCGCGCTCTCCGTGTACGTGCCGCCGGAGGAGGTGGCCCGCGTCGCGCCCGTCGTCGTCGAGGGGACGGTCGAGCGGACCGCCTCGGGGCTCGATCCCGAGACGGGTCGGCTCGCGACCTACGTCACCCTCTCCGTCGGACGGGTCCTGCGCGGCCCGAGGACATGGAGCACGGTCGTCCTGCGCGAGCCGGGCGGCCGCTTCGGCGACCTCGAGCACGCCCTCGACGCCGTCCCCGTGTACGTCGCCGGAGAGAGGGTCGTCGCCTTCCTCGAGGCGGCCCCCGACGGCGCCCTGCGGACCGCCCATCGGTTCTTCGGGAAGTTCTCCTTCGTCGACGACGCCCTCGAGCGCGATCTCTCCGGCCAGGGGCTGATCCTGCGAGCCCCGGCCGAGGCGGAGCGTTTCTCCGCCCACGATCTCGTCGCGACGGTCGAGACGAACCCCTACCGGCCGGGCGGGATGCCGCGTCTTCCTCTCCCGGTTCCTCCGGAGCTCGACCGCGTCCTGTGGGACCCCTCGACGGAGCGCCTCGCGCCGTCGGGCGTTGCCAACGGCAGCGGCGGCGCCCTCGATCTCGCCGCCTCCCCGAACGGGACCGGCGGGATCGGTCTCGATTTCGCCCCCCTCAACGCCTCGACGCCGGTGCGGTGGAACGAGTCGGACTCGGGGAGCGCGGTCGTGGTGAACATCGAGCCCGCGCGCAACCCTCTCGCGAACGCCGCGTCGGCGGTGAGCGAGATGAAACGCGCGATGACGGCGTGGACGAACGTCCCCGAAGCGCGCGTCGTCCTCCAGTCGGGGAATGAGAGCTACAACTTCACCGGCGCCAACGCGCAGGGCCCCGCGGACGCCTACCCGCCGACGAACATCATCCTCTTCGGCGACCCCTACAGCGACATCACCGACCCGTCGGGGTGCTCGGGGACGCTCGCAATCGGCGGGTACTGGAACTCGGGCTCGGCCGGAACGACGGTCAACAACGTCACCTTCCGCCCGGCGCTGCGCCTCTACGTGATCTTCAACAACAACTTCGAGTGTTTCCTCGGGATCGCGGACAACTTGGCGGAGGTCGCGACCCACGAGCTCGGACACGGGCTCGGGTACGGCCACTCGGCGGTCGCCGACGCCGTGATGCGCTCCTCGGCTTACGGCGGCGGGCGCGGCCCGCGCCTGGGGAACGACGACATCGACGGCGCGCATTGCCACTACCCCCACGCG
>DASVAW010000077.1 GCA_036376135.1 Candidatus Polarisedimenticolaceae bacterium
GGCGTTCGAACGGGCCGTCGCCGAGGTCGCGGACTCGGCGCGCGTTCTCCTCGCCTCGCTGGTGACCCAGGCGCACCCTCGCGACCGTGAGGTCGAGGCGGAGAGGGCCAGGGCGAGGTCGCGGGAGAGGTTCGGTCTGAACCGTTGAGGCGTCGTTCGTCCGCGTCGATTTCGAAGAGGCCGCCACCGGAAGCGACGCAGCGCGTGATCGGCCCCTCGCCCTCGGCTTCGAGGATGCCGGGCTCGTCCGTTGCTTCGTCAAGCGGATCGATCGAAACCCCGGTTGACGGAAGGTCCACGATCCGGGCCCTTCGTGGGGTCGGGTGAGAACGGTGATGGCGCCGTGCCGTGCCACGGAAATCGTCCGCACGTTCCCGGCGGATTCGTTGACGCCGGGGACGGGCCGGGCGTAGGGTTCCCGCATCCACGAGGGCCTCGCCATGATCGTGACGTTCGGCTTCGTTTCGATGCTGCTTGCGGGAGGGCCCGGCGTCCACGACCACGCCGCCGACGACGAGGTCGCCTCGTCGGGCGGGGTGTACGCGGTCGAGGCGTGCCGGGGCCGCTGCGAGGCCGAGAACCGCCGCATGCTCTACCGGGGACACGTGGTCCTGCTCGACGGAGTCGTGAACCTCGAGGAGCTGCGGGGGCGGACGGGATGGACGGCGGCGAAGTTCCCGAGCGGCTCGAACGGCTGCCTTGTCGTGCGTCAGTATCGCGACGACGGGAGCGACGACCCGTTGGCGGAGCCCCGCGGCTTCAACGCGGCGGTGACGTGGTCGCGCACCGAAGGCGGCGGCCTTGCATTCACTTTCACGAACGACGCCGGCGAGCCCGTCGCCGCGGCCCTCGAACGTCGCGGGGTGAACTGGGTCGGGCGGCTCCGGCCGGAAGTCCCCGCGAGCGGGACGGCGCCCGAAGGCGACCAGATCGTGATCTGGCAGGTCGGCAACGGCGGCACGGAGCATTGCGTGACGCTGGCGAAGTAGGGATCGCGGGGGCGCCATCGGTGAGCGGATGGTCCTGGACCCGCTTCGGGGTCGTCAGCGCGTTGTTGGGGGCCATCGGCGCCCTCATCTTGTCGCTCAATCTCCTCTCGGCGTGGCGAGCTCGACGGCTTCGGAGGTTGCGAGGCACTGCCGGCAACGAAGGCAGTGCCCTGTTCCTGAACGCTCGAGGCGAAGCCCTGCGTGTCCGGCGATGGCTTCTCGCCGTCTTCGTCCTCTACGCCATGGGGGTGATCGCTCTCTCTAGCGATTCGGCGGCCTGGACGATGGGATGGTTGGGAGTCGAGTTCGCGCTGGTCCTGATCTACGACCGCTGCGTGAAACGCAACCCGGAATGGGATCTCTGGGAGCGGCGACCATGATGCTGTCGGATCTGGAGCACTTGCTCCCCAACGGCCTCCACGATGCGGAGCTCGTGCGGTTCTCGATGGACTATGCCGCGCGAACCCTGGAGCTGGATGTTGTGGTCTGGACGGGGGACTTGGCGTCGCCGCAACGCCGGGAAGCGTACCGGCCCGCGCGCGTCAGGATCCGGGAAGTTGCCTACGTCGTGGTCGAACCCCCTGACACCCGCTATCCGTGGAACGAGGCCGGGTCGAGGGAGATCAACGTCGGAACCGGGATGCCGCCGCAGAGCGACTCCAGGCTGCCAGAGGCGCCGCGGGGCACCGAACGAACCTGGGTCTACATCAAGGAGCACAATCGTTTCCTCCATTTCGCGGGGGGCGAAGCGACAATGGAGTGGACGGGGCCGGAGTTGGTTCGGGGCTAGGCGCGGGGGAATCCAAATGCTCTTCTACCGGATCGCCTTCCTGCTCCCGGGTATCGCCGCTGCGGTTTCACTTCTCCTGGCGATGCAAGCGGGCATCCTGAGGAGGCCCGTGATCGTGATCGCGATCTTCGCCCTGGGGGCCCTTTGCCAGGGGATCGGGGGGATGTTCTCGCCCACCTGGGCGACCGGGCTGGCACTGCAGACCGCCCTGGCGATCTACCTTCAGATCAAGCTCCGGCTCGACGGATGAGCGTAGGCTTGGGCCCATGAACGCCCTGCTGACGGTTCTCTGCGTCTTCATCGCCCTCCAGCACGTCGCGTTCCTCGTGCTCGAGATGTTCCTGTGGACGCGACCGGCCGGCATGAAAGTGTTCCGCACGACGCCGGAGTTCGCGAAGCAGTCGGCCGCCCTCGCCGCGAACCAAGGGCTGTACAACGGATTCCTGGCCGCCGGCCTTCTCTGGGGGGCGTTCCATCCCGCGCCGGACCAGGCGCTCGAGATCAAGGTCTTCTTCCTCGCGTGCGTCGTGGTCGCCGGCATCTTCGGAGCGGCCACGGTGTCGCGTCGGATCTTCTGGGTGCAGGCCGTGCCCGCGCTCGTCGGGCTGGGCATCGCGTGGTTGCGATGATGCTCGCGTCGGCGCTCCTCGCCCTCGCCCAGGCCGTCGCCGCTCCGCCGGCCGACGGGACGATCCTCGCCATGGGAGAGCCGCTCCCGGGCGCCCCCGACGGCGTCGTGGTGCGCTCGATCGACTACGCCAGCGACGGCCTGCGCGTGAAGGGGTACCTCGCGCGGCCGAAGGCCGAAGGGACGTATCCGGCCCTGATCTTCAACCGCGGCGGAAACCGCGAGTTCGGGGCGCTCACCGACGCCGGCGCGGCGAGGCGGCTGGGGCTGTACGCGTCGTGGGGCTACGTCGTCGTCGCGAGCCAGTACCGCGGGAACGGCGGAGGCGAGGGCCGCGAGGAGTTCGGGGGGGAGGACGTGAACGACGTCCTGAACCTCCTCCCGCTCCTCGACGGAATGTCGGGGGTCGATCGCGAGCGCGTCGGGATGATCGGCTGGAGCCGCGGCGGGATGATGACCTACCTCGCCCTCGCGCGCACCGACCGGATCCGCGCGGCGGCCGTCGGGGCGGGGCTGGCGGACCTCGAGGCGTCGCTGCGGCTGCGCCCCGAACTGGAGCCCGTCGCTCGCGACCTCATCCCGGGGTTCGACACCGACCGCGAGGCGCAGCTCGCCGCACGCTCGGCGGTGCGCTTCGCGGGGACGCTCCCCGCGACGACGCCGATCCTGCTGCTGCATGGAACGTCGGACTGGCGCGTCGATCCGCGCCAGGCGCTCGCGATGGCGTCGGCGCTGCTCGAGGCGAAGCGGCCGTACCGCCTGCTCCTGTTCGAAGGGGGCGATCACGCGCTCGGCGAGTTCCGCGACGACGTCGATCGCGCCCTCCGTGAGTGGATGGACCGCTACGTACGGGACCGGAAGCCGTTCCCGTCGATCGAGCCTCACGGGGACTGACGCCGGGGTTAGCATGGCCGGAGCTTGCTCGAGGAGGCCCCGCATGCGAATGCTCCTGCCGTTGTTGCTCGCCTGCTCCACCCCCGTCCTCGCCGACGCCGTGACCGACTGGAACGCGATCGGTTGCGACGCCGTCGAGGAGGCGAAGCTTCTCGCGCCACCGGCCACCGAGATCCTCGCCGTCGTGCACACGGCCATCTACGACGCCGTGCGCGCGGCGCCCGCCTCCGCGTCCCGCGACGCCGCGATCGCCGCCGCGGCGCGGGAGTGCCTGACGAAGCTGCTCCCGTCAACCTCGGCGAAGGTGGAGGCGGCATACGACTCCGCGATCTCGAAGATCCCGGAAGGTCCGGCGAAGTCCGCAGGGATCGCCGTCGGGGTGCGCGCGGCCTCGGAGCTCCTGGCGAAGCGGGGACGAGCGTCGGGGTCGCCGCCGGACGACTACCGGCCCCACACGACCCCCGGCGTCTACGTCCCTACCGTGATCCCGGTGATGACCCGTTGGGCGCAGCAGCCGCCGTGGTGGTTGAGAAGCGCCTCCCAGTTCCGCCCGGGACCTCCCCCCGACCTGAAGAGCGCGCTCTGGGCGCGCGACTTCGCCGAGATTCGCGCCGTCGGCGCGAAGCAGGGCGGGACCCGGACGGAGGAGCAGACGCGAATCGCGAAGTTCTGGGAGGCGACCGGCCCGAGCATCTACCATCGACTGGTCCGATCGGTCGCGGATCGGCCCGGGCGCGATCTCGTCCGCAACGCGCGCCTGTTCGCGATGGTCTCGCAGGGATCCACCGACGCGCTCATCGCGGTGTTCGACGCGAAGTACCACTACGGGTTCTGGCGCCCGGTCACCGCGATCCGCAACGGCGACATCGACGGGAACGACGCGACCGACAGGGACGCGACGTGGCTTCCCTTCATCGACACGCCGATGCACCCGGAGTATCCGTGCGCGCACTGCATCCTCTCGGCGACGGTGGGGACGATCGTGGAAGCGGACCTCGCCGGCGAGCCGGTGCCGACGCTGACCTCCTCGAGCCCGACCGCCGGCGGGGCGACCCGCAGCTGGACGTCGATCGAGGCCTTCGTCCAGGAGGTCGCGAACGCGCGCATCTACGACGGCGTGCACTATCGGAACTCGACCGAGGTCGGGACGGCGATGGGGCGCAAGGTCGGGGCGTGGGTCGTGGACGCGTTCGCTAGTGGCTCCCCGCCTCGGAGCCCCACAGCTCCTTGAGCCTCGCGTCGCGGCCGCAGTTGTAGCGGTAGAACTTGTACCGGATCGGGTTCACCTTGTAGTAGTCCTGGTGGTAGTCCTCGGCCGCCCAGAACGTCCCCGCCTTCACGATCTCCGTGACGATCGGCTGCTTGAACCGTTTCGAGGCCTCGAGCTTTCTCTTCGAACCCTCCGCCGCCGCGCGCTGCGCGTCGTCGTGGAAGAAGATCGCGGTGCGGTACTGGCGGCCGAAGTCGCAGAACTGACCGTCCTTCGTCAGCGGGTCGATGTTGCGCCAGAAGACCCCGAGGAGCTCGTCGTACGAGACCTTCTTCGGGTCGAAGACCACTTCGATCGCCTCCGCGTGGCCGGTGCCGCCGGCGCCGACCTCCTCGTAGGTGGGGGCGTCCTTGGTGCCCCCGATGTACCCGGAGGTCACCGAGAGCACGCCGTCGAGCGCCTCGAACGGGGGCTCCATGCACCAGAAGCAGCCCCCGGCGAAGGTGGCCTTCTGGAGGCCAGCGGCGGCGGGAGGGGTCGCGACCGTGGCCGCGAGCAGGATCGACGCGAGCAGCACCGGAACCTCCTACTCGTAGCGCAGCGCCTCGATCGGGTCGAGCCGCGAGGCCTTCCGCGCCGGGTAGAACCCGAAGAAGATGCCGATGGCGGCGGCGAAGCCGAACGCGGTCGCGACCGACCTCGGGTCGATCAGGACCGGCCAGCCGGCCTTCGTCGCGATGATCTGCGAGGCCGACACGCCCAGCGCGACGCCGATCGCCCCGCCGACGACCGACAGGGTGATCGCTTCGATCAGGAACTGGAAGAGCACGTGCCGGCCCTTGGCGCCGATCGCCATGCGGATCCCGATCTCCCGCGTCCTCTCCGTCACCGACACCAGCATGATGTTCATGATTCCGATGCCGCCGACCAGCAGCGAGATAGCCGCCACCGACGCGAGGAGCATCGAGAGGGTCCTGGACATCTGGTTGGCCTGGGAGGCGATCTCCTCCTGGGAGCGCATGGAGAAGGGGGCCTCGCCGCCGGGAGGAACGCGGAAACGCTGGCGGAGGAGGGCGTCGATCTCCTCCATGGCGACCGGGACGAGCTCGGGGGACTTCGCGGAGGCCTGGATCATCCCGATGCGGTCGCGGCCCACCAGGCGCTTCATGACGGTCGTGTAGGGCACGACGACCTGGTCGTCCTGGTCGGATCCCATCATGTTGCCGCCCTTCTTCTCGAGGACGCCCACGACCTTGAAGGGGACGTTCTTGATCCGGACGGTGTTGCCGACGGCACCGCCGTCGGGGAAGAGGGCCTGGGCGACCGTCTTCCCGAGGACCACGACCTGCGCGCCACCGCGCACCTCGGTCTCGGTGAAGAACGTGCCTTCGTCGACGTTCCAGGCGCGGATGAAGATCCAGTCCACGTCGGCGCCGAAGACCTGGGTCCCCCAGTTCATCTCGCCGGCGACGACCTGGCCGGCGGTGCGAAGGCCCGGCGAGACGTAGGCGACCGACGGGCACTCCTCTCGGATCGCCTGGACGTCGTCGGCCTTGAGGGACGACTCGCCCGTGTGGATGCGCGCCCCCGACTGCGTCGTCGCGCCGGGGAAGATCATGATGAAGTTCGTGCCGAGCGAGGAGATGTTGTCCTGGATGGAGCGCGACGCTCCCGAGCCGACGGCGTTCATCGCGATCACGCACGCGACGCCGATCACGATCCCGAGCATGGTCAGGACCGAGCGCATCTTGTTGCGCAGGATCGCCTTCAGGCCGACGCGGACGATGTTCCCCGTGCGGAGCAGTCCCGACCTCATGCGCGCACCTGAGGGACGGGCTCGTCGACGACGACCTTCCCGTCGCGGAAGACGACGCGGCGCTTGGCGTGCTTCGCGACGTCGTGCTCGTGGGTGATCAGGATCACGGTCTTCCCGGCGTCGTTGAGGTCCTGGAAGATCTTCAGGACCTCCTCGCTCGTGCGCGAGTCGAGGTTGCCGGTCGGCTCGTCGGCGAGCAGGACGGGAGGGTCGGTGATGAGCGCCCGGGCGATCGCGACGCGTTGCTGCTGCCCGCCGGAGAGCTGCGAGGAGGTGTGTTTCTCGCGCCCGGCGAGGCCGACGCGGCGGAGGACCTCCTTCGCGCGCTCGTGGCGGCCCGCGCCGTCGATCGTCCCCGCGCCGTAGAGGAGGGGGAGCTCGACGTTCTCGATCGCGGTCGTCCGGGCGAGGAGATTGAAGCTCTGGAAGACGAATCCGATCTTGCCGTTGCGGATCTCGGCGCGGGCGTTGGCGTCGAGGCCGGAAACGTCCACGCCGTCGAGGACGTAGCTCCCCGACGTCGGCCGGTCGAGGCAGCCGACGATGTTCATGAGCGTCGATTTTCCCGAGCCCGACGGCCCCATCACCGCGACGAACTCGCCGTGGGCGATGGTCAGCGTCACCCCGTCGAGGGCCCGGACCTCGGTCTCGCCCATGCGGTAGATCTTGACGAGGTCCCGGATCTCGAGCAGCGGGGCGCTCAAGGCCCTCGCCTCCCGCCGCCGCCCGGCCGACCGCCGCCCATCGGGCCGGCGCCCGGGAAGCTGCCGGTCGTCTCGACCTTCGCCGTCGCGATGCCGACGACGATCGTGTCCCCTTCCTTCAGCTCCCCGTCCACGACGGCGGTGAAGCGTCCGTCGGTGATCCCCGTGCGGATCGGGACCGCCTTCAGCGAGTCCTTCCCGTCGAGGACGTAGACGCTCTGCCCGCGACGGGACGGCGCGCCCGTGGCCGCCTCGAAGGCCTTCGAGGCCCCGCCGGCGCCCTTGGAGGGGGCGCCCATCCTCGCGGCGGCGCGCTCGGGATCGGGGGTCGCCGCCGTCTCGACCGGACGGAAGCGCAGCGCCGCGTTCGGCACGCGCAGCACGTTCTCGGCCTTCTCCACCTCGATCGTCACGTTCGCCGTCATCTGCGGGCGGAGCTTCTCCTCGGCGTTGTCCACGGTGAGGATGACGGGATAGGTGATGACGTTCTGGTTCGCCGTCGCGTTGAGGCGGACCTGGCTGATCTCTCCCTTGAAGCTCTGATCGGGATAGGCGTCCACCGTGAACGACGCCTTCTGGCCGACGCGGATCTTCCCGATGTCGGCCTGGTCGACGTCGGCCTGCACCTGCATCTTCGTGAGGTCCTGCGCGATGGTGAACAGGGTCGGAGCCTGGAACGAGGCGGCCACGGTCTGGCCGACGTCGTACTGGCGGGCGACGACGACCCCGTCGATCGGCGACAGGATCTTGGTGTAGCCGAGGTTGGTCTCCGCCTGCCGCAGCGCCGCGCGGGACTGCTCCACCTGCGCGGCGGCGGCGTCGAAGTCCGCCTTGGCCGCGTCGTAATCCGCCTCGGCGGAGAGCTGCTGATCGAGCAGGCGTTGCTGCCGCTTGAAGGCGATCTCGGCGGCGCGCATCTGCACCTCGTAGCGGGTGACGTCCGCGCGACGCTGCTCGACGGTCGCCTGGAACGGGGTGGGGTCGAGCTCGGCGAGCAGTTGGCCGCGGGCGACGCGGCTGTTGAAGTCGGCGTACAGGCGGGCGACGATCCCGGAGACCTGGCTTCCGACCTGAACGGTCGTGACCGCGGAGACCGTCCCGGTCGCGGTCACCGTTTCATTGACGACCCCGCGGTCGACCTTCTCCGTCCGGTACCTCGGCGCGTCGTCGTCGTTCGACCCTCCCTTCCACCAGGTCCAGCCGCCCCAGAGGGCCCCGGCTGCGACGGCGAGGAAGGCGAGTCTCCTGGTCCAGCTTCCGGCCTGCATCCTGACGTCCTTCCTTCCCGAAGACGGGGAGCGAACGGGTATGGTTTCATCTCATCGCGCCGGGCGCAAAATCCGCAGCGGCGCGTGTTAGCTTGACCGCGTGAACCCCCTCCTCGCCGCCGCGATCGGCCTCGTCGTCGGTGCCCTCGCCGGATGGATCTGGGGCGCCAGGAGCGCGGCGAAGGCCCGCGAGGACCTCGCCCGCGCCGACGAGAAGCTCCGGCTGCTCGACGAAGCCGGCGCCCGGCTGAAGGAGTCGTTCGCGGCGCTCTCCCACGAGGCCCTGCGCCAGAACCAGCAGAGTTTCCTCGACCTCGCGCGCTCCCAGTTCGGCGCCCTGCAGGACGCCTCCAGGAACGACCTCTCCGAGCGGCAGAAGGCGATCGAGGCGATCGTCAAGCCGGTCGCCGAATCGCTCCAGCAGGTCGATCGCAAGCTGCAGGAGGTCGAAAAGGAGCGCGCGGGGGCCTACGCGGGATTGATCGAGCAGGTGAAGGGGCTCGCGGAGACCCAGACCCGCCTCCAGTCCGAGACCGCCGGCCTCTCGAAGGCCCTGCGCGCGCCGATCTCCCGCGGGAAGTGGGGGGAGATGCAGCTGCGCCGGGTCGTCGAGCTCGCGGGGATGCTCGACCGGTGCGACTTCGTCGAGCAGCCGACCCTGTCGGACGAACAGGGAAAAACGCTGCGCCCGGACATGCTCGTGCACCTCCCCGGAGGGAAAAGCGTCGTGGTCGACGCGAAGGCGCCGCTGGCCGCCTACCTCGACGCGGCGGAGACGGCGGACGAGAACGCGCGGGAGGCCAGGCTCCGGGATCACGCCAGGCTCGTCCGCGACCACATCACGGCATTGAGCAACCGGAACTACTCCCGACAGGTCGAGCCGGCGCCGGAGTTCGTGGTCATGTTCCTGCCGGGGGAGAGCTTCTTCGGCGCCGCCCTGCAGTTCGACGGGACGCTTCTCGAATACGGGATCGAGCGCGGCGTGATCCCGGCGAGCCCCACGACGCTGATCGCGTTGCTCCGGGCCGTCGGCTACGGCTGGCGGCACGAGCAGCTCGCCGAGAACGCGAAGGAGATCTCCGACCTCGGACGCCAGCTGCACGAGCGGCTCCGGACGATGACCGGCCATTTCGACAAGCTCGGCCGGAGCCTCGACGCCGCGACCGCGGCGTTCAATCAGGCCGTCGCCTCGCTGGACACCCGGGTGCTCGTCTCGGCCCGGCGCTTCGAGGAGCTCGGCGCCGCGGAGGGGGCCACGCTCGAGACACCCGACGCAGTCGAGCGGCAGGCGCGACTTCCCAGCCGTCCCGAAGCCGAAGGGGACGAAGCGGCGCATTGAGGGGTTGCCGCGCGGCAACCCGACTTCGCGAACCGTTGGACGCGCGAGGAACGAGGCCTAGATTTCCGGCGAGTCCCGCCCGCCTCCCCGGAGAAGTCACCATGAAACGCCTCGTTGCCGCGAGCCTCGCGCTCGCCGGACCGGCGGCCCTCGCGGCCGCCGACGCGACCCTCTACTCGGGGCGCGCCCTCGTGCGCACCGACGCCGCCGACCGCGTCGCGGTCGTGCTCGACGTCGACGGCGACCGCTTCGCGGACCACGTCTTCCTGTTCGATCCGCTCGAGCCGCTGCCGGCGGGGCTCGCTCCCCGCGAACACGACGTGACCGTGGCGCTGCGGACGGGGGAGGCCCGCGTGAGCTCGCCGGACGGCCAGCTCGACCTCGTCCTGCGCGCCGAGAACCCCCCCGCCGGAGTCCCCGCGTCTTCGCAGTCCGCGGGGACCGTCCGGGCGTACGGCCTCGCCATCGTCCACCGCGCGCTCGGCGCCGAGGCGGGGACGATCGCCGCGACCGACACCGACGGGATGACGACGGTCCATCCCTCGGGGACCGACCCCAGGGAGGACCCCTGCCTCAATCCGACCTCCTGCCGCTCCGGCGGGAAGGGCTCCACGGGCTGCAACGTCGATTGCGGGGGGCGTCAGGCGTCGATGCTCGGCTTCGGCGCCGGGTATTCGAACCCGGGGTGCAGCGTCGCCTGCAACCTGACGGCCGGGTACTACTCGTGCTGCAACTGCGACGCCTCGGGGGGCACCTGCGGCTGCTACAGCAGCGCCCCGTGCCTGCTCGATCCGAACGCGCCGGTCACGCCCCAGCCGAAGTGACGCTCTCCGCGATGCGCCCGAGCTGCTGAACGCAGAGGGCGTTGTAGGACCGGGCATGGGTCCAAGCGGTCCCGTGCCCGGTCCGCGGCATGACGTGGAGCGTCGAGCCGGTCAGACGCGAAGCGAGGCGCCGGGCGCCGTCGGGGGGAGCGACGCGATCCCAGGCCCCCGCGACGATCGAGGTTCTCGGCCACAACCCCGGAGCGGGAATCCCGGGGGACTCCGTCCAGAGCAGGTGCAGCTTCTCGCGGACGGTCTTCGACGGGGTCCGCGCGCGGGCGCCGGCCCGAAGCAATCCCGGGGCGCGGGCGGGGAGTCCCGGATACCCCGCCTCCCAGCCTCCGAGGTACACGAACGCGCCGGAGAGCAGGAGTCGTCGCGTGAAGTCGGAGGCGTCCCGCCGCTCCACCCATCGGAACAGGCGCTCGAGAGACGGGCGGATCGCCGTCCGCTCCGGCGGGTGACACAGGAGCAGCCCGCAGACGCGCC
Organism: Candidatus Polarisedimenticolaceae bacterium; assembly: GCA_036376135.1. Classification (NCBI taxonomy): domain Bacteria; kingdom Pseudomonadati; phylum Acidobacteriota; class Candidatus Polarisedimenticolia; order Candidatus Polarisedimenticolales; family Candidatus Polarisedimenticolaceae; species Candidatus Polarisedimenticolaceae bacterium. The sequence goes on from DASVAW010000077.1 coordinate 10,952, forward strand.
CCGGCCAGCGCGCCGCCGTCGCGAGCGCGACGAGCGTGCCGAAGGAGGTACCCCAGACGATCGCCGGCCCGCCTCCGGCGGCGTCGATCGCGCGCGCGGTCTCCAGCGCGAGGAAGTCCCACGTCAGCGGCTGCGGGGCGGGATCGTCGGCACGATCGCCGGCGAGGTCGACGGCCGCGACGCGGAATCCGGCGGCGCGGGCCGCGTCGCACTCCTCGCGATAAAGCCCCACGCCTCCCGCGACCCCGGCGAGCTTCACGACGAGCGGGCCGGCGCCTTCGACTTCGATCCGCATGTATCCTCGCGTCGTGACGGGAGCGTCGATCCGCTTCGTGCTCGTGGAGCCGCAGTCGGCCGGCAATATAGGAGCGTCCGCTCGGGCCCTCAAGAACTGCGGCTTCGATCGCCTCCTCCTCGTCGCCCCGGCGTGTGATCCGCTCGACGAGCAGGCGCGACGCTTCGCCGTGGACGCGCGCGACGTGCTCGTCGGTGCCGAACGGGTCGCCTCGCTCGACGCGGCCCTCGCGGGGGCCGCGACCGTGATCGGCACGTCCGCGCTGGCCGGCAAGCAGCGCCGGCCGAACTGGCGCCTCGACGCGTTCGCCGCCGCGATCCCGCGCGAGGCGGCGAAAGGCCCGCTCGCGTTCGTCTTCGGTCGCGAGTCGCGCGGCCTCACCGACGACGAGCTCGACCGGTGCACCCACCTCGTGCACCTCGCCGCCGCCGAGGCGTACACGTCGTTCAACCTCGCCCAGGCCGTCCTGTTGTGCGCCTACACGGCGCGCCTCGCCCTCGACGCCGCGCCGGCCCCCGCCGCGCACGACGAGCCCGCCGCGCTCCACGAGGAGCGCGAGGCGATGTACGCGCACCTGAACGAGGCGCTGCGCGCGATCGGCTTCCTCAAGCCCGACCAGGAGGAGGGGATGGAGCGCCGCCTGCGCCGGATGTTCGGGCGGGCCGATTTCACCTCCGGCGACGTCAAGGTTCTCCGCGGCATCGCGAGACAGATCCTGTGGATCGCGCGGCGCTGAAGGTCCGCGCCGAGGCGCTCGGCTTCGACGCGTGCGGCGTCGCCCGGGCCCGACGCCTCGAGCGCGACGGCGCGACCCTCGAGCGATGGCTCGCGGCCGGCGGGAATGCGTCGATGGCCTGGCTCGCGAAGGAGCCGGGGAAACGGTCGGATCCGCGCGAGCTGCTCGCGGGATGCCGGAGCGTCGTCGTCGTCGCGGTCGACTATTTCTCCGAGGCCCGCCCGCGCGAAGGCCTCGCGCGCGTGGCGCGCTACGCCGGCGGGCGCGACTACCACAAGGTTCTCGGCCGCCGCGCGCGCGAGCTCGCGTCGTGGATCGACGCCACGACGGGGGCGACGTCGCGGGCCTTCGTCGACACCGGGCCGGTCCTCGAGCGCGGGTGGGCGGAGGCGGCGGGTGTGGGCTGGATCGGCAAGAACGCGAATCTCCTGACCCGCGATCGCGGCTCGTGGCTGCTCCTCGGCTGCGTGCTGACCACCGAGGAGATCGAGCCCGACGCGGGGCCGCACGCGGAGTTCTGCGGGACCTGCACCGCCTGCCTCGACGCCTGCCCGACGCAGGCGATCGTCGAGCCGGGCTTCGTCGACGCGAACCGGTGCATCGCGTACTGGACGATCGAGCACCGCGGCCCGGTGCCGGAGGATCGCCGCGAGGGGAACGGGGAGTGGATCTTCGGGTGCGACGTCTGCCAGGAGGTCTGTCCGTGGAACGTCTCGTTCGCGCGGGGCCGCGACGACGACCCCTTCGGCCGGCGCGACGACCTCCTCGGCCTCGATCCGACCGAGATCCTCGCCCTCGACGAGGCGACCTTCCGTGCGCGGTACTCCGGAACGGCGTTGATGCGCGCGAAGTGGGAGGGGATGCGGCGAAACGCCTGCATCGTCCTCGGGAACCGGCGGGACCCGGCCTCCCGCGGGGTCCTCGAGCGGGCGCTCGAGGACCCGGACCCGGTGGTCCGGGCGCACGCCCGGTGGGCGATCGGGCGGCTTTCCGGCCCCGGTTTGCGGTAGTCTGCCCGACACCCCATATTCGCCGCACACCCGGAGGGGTGGGGGTGCGGTCATGGCGGTCCGGACGAGCGAAATGCCCAAGTGGAGCGACGCGGCGATCCGCAACGAGAAGCGGAGCCGCAGCCGGACCAAACGCCGCCTGATGGTCCGTTTCGGGGCCCAGGCCGCCGATCGGACCGCCTTCACGAAGAACCTCTCCGAGACGGGCCTTTTCCTCCAGACCAACCACGTCCTCGCCCCGGGGAGCACGGTTCAGGTCCAGATCCACTTTCCGGATCGGGTCTTCAGCCATTGGGCGCGCGTGGTCTGGGCGAAGAAGGTGCCGCCCCAGTTGGCCCACGTCCTCGAGTGCGGGATGGGGGTCTGTTTCATCGATCCCGCCCCGGACTGGCTCGAGTTCTACGCCGCGTGGACCCGCGCGATCGGCTCCCGCTGACCTCTCCGAACCCCCTAATTCCTTGAATTCAATCACTAAGGCGGGTCCAAGCGGTCACCACTATATGTAGTGGCTTGGGTCGTATAGGAATCCCACATTTTGTGGGTCGAGGGGGGTGTTCCCTCTTGACACCCCTCGGGCGAGCCTGTATCACGTCGCGTCGTTCACGATCGAATCGCCAACGCGACGGAGGCTTCCCATGCTGCAGCGCGACCCCCACTCCGACACGCCGCTCGACAAGCCGACCTCCTCGAACGCCGACGCGCTCCCCCCGACCTCCGACCGAAAGCCGAGTCCCCGCGAGGGGATGCGGTTCGTCCGCCGGTTCACCAAGGCGGGGAGCCATCCGTACGACGACGTCGAGTGGGAGCTTCGCGACGCGGTGATCTCGTCGGGCAAGGGCGAGGTCGCCTTCGAGCAGCGCAACGTCGAGTTCCCGAAGTTCTGGTCGCAGCTGGCCACCAACGTCGTCGCGCAGAAGTACTTCCGCGGCCAGCTCGGGACCCCCGAGCGCGAGCACTCCCTCCGTCAGCTGCTCGACCGCATCGTGAAGACCGCCGGGAAGTGGGGGCGTGAGGGCGACTACTTCGCGTCCGAGGAGGACGCGCAGGCCTTCGAGGCGGAGCTCACCCACCTGCTCCTCCACCAGATGGTCTCGTTCAACTCGCCGGTGTGGTTCAACTGCGGGATCGAGGCGCACCCGCAGGTCAGCGCCTGTTTCATCAACTCCGTCCAGGACACGATGCAGTCGATCCTCGAGCTCGCCAAGACCGAGGGGATGCTCTTCAAGTACGGATCGGGGACGGGCTCGAACCTCTCCTCGATCCGCTCGTCGCGCGAGCTTCTCGCGGGCGGCGGAACCGCCTCGGGCCCCGTCTCCTTCATGAAGGGGTACGACGCCTTCGCCGGCGTGATCAAGTCGGGCGGCAAGACGCGCCGCGCCGCCAAGATGGTGATCCTCAACGTCGACCACCCGGACATCACCGATTTCGTGCGCTGCAAGGCCGAGGAGGAGAAGAAGGCCTGGGCGCTGATCGACTCCGGGTACTCCGGCGAGTTCAACGTGCACGGCGGCGCGTACGATTCGGTGTTCTTCCAGAACGCCAACCACTCCGTCCGCGTGACCGACGACTTCATGCGCGCGGTCGTGAACGACGGCGAGTGGGTCACCCGCGCGGTCACCAGCGGAAAGCCCGTGCAGACGATGCGCGCCCGCGAGCTGATGCGCGACGTCGCCGACGCGGCGTGGGTGTGCGGCGACCCGGGGATCCAGTTCGACACGACGATCAACGAATGGCACACCTCGCCGAACTCCGGGCGGATCAACGCGTCGAACCCCTGCTCCGAGTACATGTACCTCGACGATTCCGCCTGCAACCTCGCGTCGCTGAACCTGATGCGATTCCGGCGTCCCGACGGCGAGTTCGACGTCGACGCCTTCCGGCACGCCGTCGACGTGACGATCACGGCGATGGAGATCTGGGTCGACAACGCGTCGTACCCGACCCCCGCGATCGCGAAGAACTCCCACGACTACCGCCCGCTCGGCCTCGGCTACGCCAACCTCGGCGCGCTGCTGATGGCGCGCGGCCTCCCGTACGACTCCGACGCGGGTCGCGCGTACGCGGCGGCGATCACGGCGCTCATGTGCGGCGAGGCCTACGCGACCTCGGCGAAGATCGCCGCCCACGTCGGGACCTTCGCCGGCTACGAGCGCAACCGCGAGCCGTTCCTGCGCGTGATGCGCAAGCACCAGGCGCACGCCGACGGGATCGACCCCAAGGCGGTGCCCTCCGACCTGCTCTCCGCGGCGCGCGGCGCCTGGGCCGACGTCATGACGTTCGGGACCGACTTCGGCTTCCGCAACGGGCAGGCGACCGTCCTCGCGCCCACGGGCACGATCGCGTTCATGATGGACTGCGACACGACCGGCATCGAGCCGGACATCGCCCTCGTCAAGTACAAGAAACTCGTCGGCGGCGGCCTGTTCAAGATCGTGAACAACACGGTGCCGCTCGCGCTCAAGAAACTCGGGTACGGCCACGAGGAGATCCAGAGGATCGTCGACTTCATCAACGAGAACGACACGATCGAGGGCGCTCCCGGCCTGAAGCCCGAGCACCTCCCCGTCTTCGACTGCGCCTTCAAGCCCGCGAAGGGCACGCGCACGATCCACTACATGGGCCACGTCAAGATGATGGCCGCCGCGCAGCCGTTCCTCTCCGGCGCGATCTCGAAGACGGTGAACATGCCGCACGAGGCGACCGTCGAGGAGATCGAAAGGACCTACGTCGAGGCGTGGAAGCTCGGCCTCAAGGCGATCGCGATCTACCGCGACGGGTGCAAGCGCACGCAGCCGCTGTCCACCGGCAAGGAGGAAAAGAAGAAGGAGGCGGCGGCGGTGGCGGTTGCGGAGCCCCTGGCGCGCCGCAGGAAGCTCCCCGACACCCGCCAGTCGATCACGCACAAGTTCTCGGTCGCGGGGTACGAGGGGTACATCACCGCGGGGCTCTTCGAGGACGGCCAGCCGGGCGAGATCTTCATCACCCTCGGCAAGGCCGGATCCACGCTCGCGGGATTCGCCGATGCGTGGGCGACGACGATCTCCTTCGCGCTGCAGCACGGCGTCGAGCTGCGCTTCCTCGTGGACAAGTTCACGCACGTCCGGTTCGAGCCGTCCGGGTTCACCGGCAACCCGCAGATCCCGATCGCGAAGTCGCTCGTGGACTACGTGTTCCGCTGGCTCGCGCTGCAGTTCCTCCCCAAGGAGGCTCAACCCGACCTCGCCCACGGCGCCAACGGCAACGGGACCGAGCTCGAGCCGGAGGCGAAGGCCGAGGCCGCGGCGATGGAAGCGGCCCGCCAGGAGGCGATCCGCAAGTCCGAACGCGACACCTACGTGCGCCAGGCCGACGCTCCGCCGTGCACGGAGTGCGGGTCGATCATGATCCGCAACGGCGCCTGCTACGCGTGCGTCAACTGCGGGAGCACGAGCGGCTGCTCGTAGGAATTAGAACACTGAACGCGCGCGAACGGGGGAGGCTCGGGCCTCCCCCGTTCTCTTTTAGTGCGCAGTGTTAGCATGGACTCCGCCCCAACAAAGAGGAGCCGTGATATGTCCGCATCCCGTTCGGCGACGTCGTCCCTCCGTGCGATCCGTCGCTCCGTGGCTCAGATCGAGCGTTCGCTCTCCGTTCTCGCGAAAGCGCTCAAGTCGACGAGCGCGGCGCCCGCGGTGAGTCGCAAGGGACGCAAGCTCAAGCTTTCGCCGGCGAGGAAGGCCGCGCTCGCGATCCAGGGCGAGTACATCGGCCACATGCGCCACCTCGGCGCGCGCGACAAGGCGAAGGTCAAGGCGCTCAAGGCCGCGAAGGGGATGAAGGCGGCCGTCGCCCTCGCGAAGAAGCTCAAGGGTTGATGGGCGGCGTCGTCGGCCCCGCGGTTCGCGCGGGTCTCTTCCGGAGATTCCTCGGCCGGCTGCGCTTCCCCCAGCTGTTCGTCGCCTTCCTCATCCTGCTCGGGGTCGACCTCGTCGTTCCCGATCTCGTCCCCTTCGCCGACGAGCTCGGCCTCGCGCTCATCACGATGCTGCTGGGGGCGTGGAAGCGGCGGAAGGAGCCCGTCAACGGTCCTTCGGCGCCCCCGTCGTCGTGACGATCCCCTTCCCCTCGACGATCGAGAAGTCGAATCGGATGTCGTAGTAGACGGTGACCGGGTCCCACGCGGTCTGCACGCGATAGTCGGGCTTGCCGTCTCCGTCCACGTCGGTCCCGTCCACGGATCTCGTGATGGCGCCGGGACGAAAGCGCCAGGAGCGCGCCGTACGATCGACCGCGCCTCGGAACGAGGCGGCGAACGGTCCGGCCGACGACGCGAGAAGGGGGCTGTCCTCCACCCGGACGACGGTTCCGTCGGGCCCGATGAAGATCCGCACCGCAACCACGGCGGCGCCGGCCTTCGCGGCCAGGGCGTCGGCGGGGTACTCCGGCAGCGCGAGCCGCGCCGCGGGTAGCGGGCGCTCGAACGCCTCGCCCTCCTCCAGGTCGGGCTTCGCGGCGTCGGGGTCGGCGAGCACGCGCCAGCTCGAGGACCCGACGGCCGGATTCGACGCGGGGGTCGTCGACGGCGCCGGCTTCGGAGCGCAGGAGGCGGCGAGCAGCACGACTCCGCCCAGGAGTGCGGCAAGCGAGCGCATCGGCGAATCGTAACCCGGCCTCCGTTTCACGATCCCGCCACCCGCGTGTTACGCGGAGTCCACGCCGCGTCCCTACCTTCCCGGGCATGAACACCACGGACCGCACCGTCGCCGCCTACCTTCGGAACGTCCGCAGGCAGCGCCGCATCACGCGCGAGGAGGAGGTCGAGCTCGGGGGCCGATCCCGCTCGGGATGCGAGGGGGCGCGCGAGCGGCTCGTGACCTCGAACCTCGGATTCGTGGTGAGCATCGCGAAGGAGTACCGCAACCGGGGGGTCGCCTTCGAGGATCTCCTCAACGAGGGGAACGTCGGGCTCGTCGAGGCCGCGCGCCGCTTCGACCCGGCCCACGGCACGAAGTTCATCACCTACGCCTCGTGGTGGGTCCGCAAGACGATCCTGCAGGCCCTCGCGGAGCAGCCGCGCCTCGTGCGCGTGTCGGGCTACCGGCTCAAGCGCAATCGCGACTCGACCGACCCCGTGCGCACGACGACCGTGAGCCTCGACCAGCCCTTCGATCACGACGGCCGCCCCCTCGCCGAGCGGCTCGTCACCGACGATCCCACGGCGGAGGACCTCGTCCTCCGCGAGGAGTCGGTCGCGCAAGTCCGTGCCGCCCTCGAGCAGCTCTCCTCGCAGGAGCGGCTGGTGGTGTCCCTCCGCTTCGGGCTCGACGGCTCGCCGCGCCTCTCGCTGCAGGAAGCCGGGTCGCGGCTCGCGCTCAGCCGCGAGCGGATCCGCCAGGTCGAATGCCGCGCGCTCGAGCGACTCGGCCGCGCCGTGAGGAACCGTCAGCAGGCGAGAACGACGCACCGGTTCCGCGTCGGGGTCCGCGAGCGAACGGTGGCCTGAACGGGCGCGGGGCCGCGCAGGATCAGCAGGCCCGGGCCAGGGGACCCCGGCGCGCGCTCCGGTGCCGCCCGCGCCAACGCGTCCAGGACCGCACGGCAGGTCGGATCCGCGAGGCCTCGCCCCGCCGCGACGACGAGCGCGGGCGGCTCCCCCGCCGATCCGCCGAGGAACGCCGCGACGCCGCGGCCGACCGCCGCGAGGTCGACGTCGCGAAGGGGTCCCGCGCTCGCGCGAAGGCGGTCCCACACGGGGAAGCCGCCGAAGAACTCGAGCGGGAAACCCCGGAGGACCTCTTCGCGGAGCGGCGCCCCCTGCGCCCGCCCGCCGCGGGCGAGCAGCCGCGCGACGAGGAAGGTCGCGAGCGCCCCGCGCGCGGGCCGGCCGCCGTCGTCGTCGAGCCGCAGGACGTCGAGGCCGTGCAGCTGCGCCAGCACGAGCGCCTCCTCGGCCAGTCCTGCCGCGTGGGCGCGCTCCCTCGGGAGCGCGAGGACGCGCCAGGCGCCCATGCGGACCGCGTCCATCGCCAGGCGCAGCGTCGCCAGCGCGGCCCGGGGGAGCGCCTCGGGGCCGCGCGGGCGCGGGGCCCGCGAGCCCAGCAGCTCGAGCGCCGCCGACGCGCCGTCGGGGCGGCGCAGCGGGTCGCGCTCGGTCAGTCGCGCGACGAACCGCGCGAGGCGGTCGGGCACGGAGGGGTTCACCCGGCGCGGATCGGCCGGCGCGCCGCACAGATGCCAGCGGACGATCGAGCGCGGCTCGCGCGACTCGAACGGCAGCCGTCCGGTGGCGAGGTAGTGCATCAGCACGCCCAGCGCGTAGAGATCGGCGCGCCCGTCCACCTCGCCTCCGAGGATCGACTCCGGGGCGACGTAAGGGAGCGAGCCGCTGATGCGCCCCGGCTCCCCGGCGCGCCCCGCGCGCGCGGCGAGGCCGAAGTCGGTCAGCTTCACGCGATCGGGACGGGACGGACCGACGAGCACGTTTCCGGGCTTGAGGTCGCGGTGCACGAGCCCGCGCGCGTGGACGTGCTCGAGCGCGTCGAGGACACCGCGGGCGAGCGCCTCGAGCCCTTCGGCGCGGATGCGTCCGGGAACGAGGGCGCGGTGGGCGGGGAAGGCGTCCACGTGCTCCAGGACCAGGTACGGCACTCCGGGCGCGAGCGGGCCGGAGGCGGCGCGACGGAGCTCGAAGGCCCGCACGATGCGCCGGTGCCGCAGGCGCGCCCACGCGGCGAACTCCTCCGCGAGCGGGTGGCCCGGTCCCGGGGCCGCGTTCTCGTCGTGGAGGATCTTCAGCGCCACGACGCGCTCGCGCTCGCGATCGAACGCGCGGAAGACGCGCCCCTGGCCCCCGCGTCCGATGGCGTCGAGGACGAGGAATCGGTGGTCGAGCATCGGGGTCGTCGAGGCGTTCATGGCGGCGCCGAATGTCGCCCGCTTCGACGAGCCGATCAATCGCCGGCGCGCAGTTGGGTTGCGGCATGCGCGGTCGCGGGGTTGCGGTTTCGCACCGACGGGCGCAGATTGCGGGCATGAGAGCCCGACCGTTCGCCGCCGTTTCGTGTTTCCTCGCCGCAACCGCGTTTGCGAAGACGCCGGCGCCGGCGCCGCCGCCGCCCGAGAGACTCCCCGAGCTCGCCGCGGCGCTCGCCGCGCACCTCGCCGGGGTCGAGGTGGCCCTTCCCGACGGCGGGCGCGCGGGGGCGATCGAGGCGCTCGACGCGAAACGCGCGGAGCAGGCGCTCAAGACGATGGGGGACGCGCAGGCCTGGCCCGCGGCGTGGCTCGTCGTGCAGGATCTCGGCAAACCGTGGGACCTCGTCCTTCGCATCGAGCTCGGCGCGGACGGCACGCTCCTCAGGCCGGCGACCGTCTTCGCCGCGGCGCGCCGCGAATGGGACGACGCCGCCTTCGACGCCGCCTACCAGGCCGCGGTCGGGGCGAAACCCCCGCGCGACCGCAACCGCAACCTCGTCGTGCAGGGCTTCGCCCGGCGTACCGAAACCGTCTTCGTCTACGACCTGCCCGCCACGGGGGCGGGGGCGAAGGGGCTGATGGCCCTCCTTCCCGAAGGCTCGCTGCTTCGCGAGTCGAAGGCGGTGCGCTGGACCGACGGGCGGCTGTTCACGGTCGCGATCGTTCTCGTGCGCCCGAAGTTCGTCCCCTCGGCGTGCGGCAAGGACGACCTGCGCGATCACGCCGACTCGGGTGGGGTGATGCTCTACCTCGCGGGCGAGAAATCGATCGAAGGGTCGCTCGACCTGACGGAGAGCTTCCGCGAGGAGCCGTCGGGGCAGCCGATGGTCCCGCACTGGGCGTGCGCGCCGGGCGACGGCGACCCCGCGTTGAAGGACCGCGACCCCGTCACCCGCTTCGGCGCGCGCCCGCAGGTCCGGCTGATCGCGACGTTCCGCCCCGAGGACGGCGACGAGGCGATCGGCGTGCGGATCGTCGGCGTGGACCGCGGACGCGGCCGCCGCGAGCGCGCGCTCGTGCGGATCGCGGCCTCCGACGACGGGAAGGGTCTGAAGCTCGTCGCGGAGTGATCCGTCCTACGCGTCCTTCTCCGACGCCCGGTTCGACTGGAACCACAGGTACAGGCAGATCGCGGTGAACAACGCGATCGCGATCCCCTGCGAGATCCAGTCGGTGTCGTAGAAGCCCAGCTTCGTGTGTTCTTCGTCGAATCCCGGCCAGAAGATCTTGACCGCCGCACCGAAGACCCCGCCGAGCGCGCCGCCGGCCATCAGACCGGACGCGATCACGACCCCGCGCTCGCGCATCGACCGCCCGCGCTCGCCGCCGAGCTTTGCGGCCTTTCCGGTCACGAGGTGGTGCAGGAATCCGCCGACGAGGGCAGGGGAGTTGAGGTCGAGGGGGAGGTACATGCCCAGCGCGAAGGTCAGCGCGGGGGCGCCGAGCATCTCCAGAACGACCGCGATCGCGGCCCCGGATCCGAAGAGGATGTAGGCGATCGGCTGCTGGTTCATGAACCCTTCGACGAGGGCCTTCATGATCGAAGCCTGCGGTGCTGCGAGGACCTCGCGCGTGTCTCCCGGCATCGCTTCGCCGAACTGGTACCCCTTCGCGAGGATCGCGATCGTCACGGCCGCCGCGATCGAGGCCGCGATCACGCCGTAGAACTTCACCTTCTCCTGGACCGCGGGGGTCGAGCCGAGCCAGTACCCGGTCTTGAGGTCGGTGATGACCTGCCCCGAGACCGACAACGCCGTGCAGACCATCCCCGCCATCGCCATCACGAAGAACATCCCGGTCGTCCCGGACAAGCCGAACTTCAAGAGCACGACGCACGAGATGATGATCGTCAGCATGGTCATCCCGGAGACCGGGTTGCGCGCGGTCGTGGCGATCGCGTTCGCGGCGACCGACGTGAAGAAGAACGAGAAGAGCAGCGTGAGGCCGACGCCGATCAGCAGGACGACCGGCGTCGAGCCGAGCGTGCCGAAGAAGACCCCCGTCGCGAGCGTGCCGGCGAGGATGCCGAGGAGGATCGTCATGATCGAGACGTCCTTGTCGGTGCGCTCGACGCCGGCGGCGGCGTCCCCCTGCTTGAACGCCTTGGCGGCGATCGCGAACGACCCCGCCACGATGCGCAGGGACTTGATGATGCCGAAGATCCCGGCGGTCGCGATCGCGCCGACGCCGATGAAGCGCACGTACCCGCGGAAGATCTCGTTCGCGGACATCTGTGCGATCGGCTTCAGGGCCGGGTAGACGGCGACGTCCGGGAACTCCCGACCGAAGTACCAGATCAGCGGCACGAGCACGAAGTTCGACAACGCGCCGCCGGCGCAGAGGATCATCGACGAGCGCAGCCCCATGACGTAGCCGAGGCCGAGGATGAACGACTCCGCGCTGAAGCCGAACGCGAATCGGGCCTTGTCGGAAGCGGCCTGCATGAAGGGCAGGAACTTGAGGTCGACCGCTTCCTTCCAGAACTGGAAGGTCGTCGTCAGGAAGTCGTAGACGCCCGCGACGCCGGTGGCCTGGAGGAGCAGCTTCGCCTGCGAGCCCCCCTTCTCCCCGGTGACGAGGACCTCGGTGATCGCCGTCGCCTCGGGGTAGGGGAACTGCCCGTGCATCTCGCGCACGAAGTAGCGGCGCAGCGGGATCAGGAACAACACCCCGAGGCATCCCCCCGCGAGGCAGATGAACGTCGTCTGGAGCGGGTGCGGGTGCAGGTTGAGCGCGTACAGCGCCGGGAGGGTGAAGATCGCGCCGGCGACGACGGAACCCGACACCCCGCCGACGCCGGTGATGATCACGTTCTCGAGGATCGTGGATTGTCGGGAGTAGACCCGTGCGAGCCCGATCGCCAGGATCGAGATCGGGATCGCCGCTTCCATGACCTGGCCGACCTTCAGCCCCGAGTAGGCCGACGCGACCGTGAAGATCACGCAGAGGAAGATCCCCCACGCCACCGACCGGAAGGTCGCCTCGGGCAGGATCACCTTCGCCGGGACGACCGGCTTGTACGTCTCCCCGGGGGCGAGCGGCTCGTAGGCGTTCTCGGGAAGGGACTTGGTGTCGGGCGCTTCCATGAATCCCCCTGCACGTGAGCGGCGGATCGTAGCCCGAAATCGAATTTCCTGAATCCGTCCGGGCCAAACCAGCGAAAGAACAGGTGTAGTCCAGGACATAAGTTGAACAACAGAAAAAAGAGGAGCAGAGCAATGAATCGCCTCCCCAAGATCCTGATCGCCGCCACCCTCGTGGCCGTCGCGTCCCCCGCCGTCCTCGCCGGCTCGAATCCCAAGGGCGCCAAGGACATCGTCGACACGGCCGTCTCGGCCGGTTCCTTCAACACCCTCGTCGCCGCCGTGAAGGCCGCCGGTCTCGTGGACGCCCTCAAGGCACCGGGCCCTCTGACCGTCTTCGCTCCCACCGACGCCGCGTTCGCGAAGCTGCCGAAGGGAACCGTCGAGAACCTGCTCAAGCCGGAGAACAAGGCCCAACTCACCGCGATCCTCACCTATCACGTCGTCGCCGGACGCGTCGCCGGCGCCGATGCCGCCAAGGGAGCGACGGTGAAGACCCTCCAGGGGGCGTCGCTCACCTCCTCGAGCAAGGGCGGCACCGTGATGATCAACGGCGCCACCGTCGCCAAGGCCGACGTCGAGGCTTCCAACGGCGTCATCCACGTGATCGACACCGTGCTCATGCCGCCGGCCGACAACGCGGCGATGCAGCGCAACTGAACTCGCCCGAGTTGACGTATCGTTCGGAAGGGGCCCCGGCGCATGCCGGGGCCCCGGAGCGTTTCGTCTTGACGTTCACGCTGCTTCAGAGGATCGCGCGGGGGGAGCGGGACGCGGTGGAGGCGTGCCTCGACCGATACGCGCCCCTCGTGTGGTCGATCGCCCGCCGGTTCTTCCGCGACCGCACCGAGGCGGAGGACGCGGTTCAGGACGTCTTCATCGACCTCTGGTCCAAGGCGTCCCGCTACGATCCTTCCGTCGCCGAGGAACCCGTCTTCGTCGCGATGATCGCCCGACGCCGCCTGATCGACCGGCTGCGGCGCAAACGTCGCGAGCCCGCGGCGGAAAGCCTCGAAGCCGCCGTCGAGGTCGCCGACACGCAGGCGTCCGCCGAGACGGGAGGGGACGCGGCCCGCGCGGCGAAGCTCCTCGACACCCTGCGCCCCGAGCAGCGCGAGGTGCTCGAGCTGTCGATCTACCAGGGGCTTTCCCACAGCGAGGTCGCGGGGCGGCTCGGCATTCCGCTCGGGACCGTCAAGACGCACGTCCGCCGTGGGCTGATGGCGCTGCGCGAGAGGTTGGCGCCTCCCTCGCGGCATCTGGGGACCGCATGACGACGCCCGACCCCGGACGCGACGATCGTCTGCTCGACCTCCTCGCCGCGAGGGCGACGGAGGGGGTCTCTCCGCGCGAGGCCGAGGAGCTCGCGTTCCTCTTGAAGGGGCGCCCGGACGTCGATCCCGACGCCTTCGACCTCGCCGCGGCCGCCGCGGACCTCGAGCTCGCGCGCGAGCACGGCGACGACCTCGACGCGCCCCTGCCGCCCGCGCTGCGCGCGAAGCTCCTCGCGCAGGCCCCCGCGGCCCCCATCGCCCCCGCGCGGGGCCTTCCCTGGGGCTGGATCGCCGCCGCGGCGGTCCTCGTCGCCGCGGTCGGGATCTCGGTGCTTCGCGAGAGCCCCGCGCCGCCGAGCCTCGACCGGCTCGTGCGCGAGGCCTCCGACGTGACGACGGTTGCGTGGGCGCGCTCGGAGCAGCCGGGATTCGAAGGGGTGACGGGCGAGGTCGTCTGGTCGACGGCGCGTCAGGAGGGATACCTCCGGCTGCGCGGCATCCCGGTCAACGACCCGGCGGAGAAGCAGTACCAGCTGTGGATCGTCGACCCCGCCCGCGACAAGGAACCGATCGACGGCGGCGTCTTCGACGTGCCGAGCTCCGCGGGCGAAGTGGTGGTCCCGATCCGCGCCAAGCTCCCGGTCGTCGATCCGAAGGCGTTCGCCCTCACGCTCGAGCAGCCGGGAGGGGTCGTGGTCTCGGAGGGACCGCTCCTGCTCGTCGCCCCGCTGAAAGGGTGACGAGCAGGAACGGAAGATCGGGCGGGATCAGGCTCCGCGCTTGAGGGACTTGAGCATCCCCTCGAAAGCCGCGCGGTTGGCTTCGACGGTCTTCTCGGGGCCGGTGAACTTGAAGAACCAGTTCGCATCGGCGCCCTCCGCGACCGCGCCGAGGAGCTTGTAGCCGGGCTTCGGCTCCGACGGCGCCATCCCCATCGAAGAACCGGCGCTGTAGGTGCCGGCGACCTCGACCGTGAGGACCTCGACGTCGCCGACCTTCATCGAGCCGGTCTTCATCCCCGACGTGCCGGGCTGGCCGTCGGCGAGGGTGAACTGGCTCGCCCAACGCTCGGCGTTCGCCTGCGGAGCACCCCCCTGTCCGGGGCCGAAGTAGAAGACGACGCATTCCCCGTCGCCGCCGGGGCCGGGGACCTTGTACTGGGCCTTGCGCATCGCGTTGGCGGGCGGTTCCTCGGTCCAGCCCTTCGGCAGAGTCCACGCGAGGCCGGTCGCCCCTTCGCCGCTTCCGGCGGGAGGCGGCGTGATCTCGGGCGGTGCACCCATGCCTTCGACGGGGGGATGTCCCGAAGGGAGCTGGGCGTCGGCGCCCGGCATCGGCGGGTGCCCGGGAGGAAGCTGCGCCTCGCCCTCGCGGCTCGACACGGGCGGCGGAATCGCCGCGGTGTCGGTCGAGCCGGCGGGAGCCGGAGTTTCTTCCTTTTTCCCGCAGCCCGTCACCGTGAGGGCGAGCGCCGGCACGGCGATCAGAGTCAGGAGGATCGTGTTCTTGCTCACTTCTTTCTCCGTAAGAGACTCCGGGCGTGGGCCGCGCGGAGGAGCCTCAAGATACCCGATGTCAGCCGAGGATCGCGACGCGGGCGGCGCGAGGTGCGTCAAGCGGCGCATCAGGCGGCGGTTCAGGTTTCTCCCCGTCCACGAGCCAGCGGCACAACGCCTGCGCCGCCGCGACGTCCCCCCTGCACAACCACGATTCGAGCTCCCCCTCGGGATCGGCGCCCCACTCCCTCGGGTCCTCGGCGTTGACCGCCTCGAGCCCGGCGCCGCGGCGATAGCGACGGAAGAAGTCCTGGTGGAAAACGAGGAATCGCTTCGTGCGGGTGCGCCCCTTCTCGTCGTCGCCGAAGTGCTCGCGGCACAACTCGACGTACCGGCGCAGGACCGACAGGCGCGCCTCGGCGTCGAGGGTCTCGTCCCGCTCCTGCGCGTATTCGCGGAAGATCCAGGGCTTGGCGAGGGCCCAGCGGCCGACCATCACCGCCGCGCACCCCGTCTCGGCGAGACGCCGGGTCGCGTCGCGCCAGGTCAGGACGTCGCCGTTTCCGATCACGGGGACGGGGACGGCGTCCACCAGGTCGCGGACGCGATCCCAGTCGGCGGCCCGGCGATAACGCTGGGCGCGCGACCTCGCGTGCAGGGTGATCGCGTCGGCTCCGGCCTCGACCGCGGATGCGGCGACCTTGAGGTAGGTCGGCTTGTCGTCGTCCCAACCGAGGCGCAGCTTCACGGTGACCGGGATCTTCACCGCCCCCTTCATCGCCGCGACGACGGCGCCGACCTTGGAGGCGCGCTGAAGCAGCGAGGCGCCGAAGCCGCGGCGGGTCACCTCGTCGATCGGGCAACCGCAGTTGACGTCCACGAAGTCGGCGCCCGCGTCCTCCGCGACGCGCGCGGCCTCGGCCATCACCTCCGGGACCTTCCCCGCCAGTTGGACGCCGAAGAACTTCTCCGACGGGTGGCGGCGCAGCAGGGGACGATCGCCGCGCTCCTTGCCGATCACCTTGTGGGCGTAGGCCATCTCCCCGAGGCAGACCTCCGCGCCGAGCTCTCCCGCGAGCCTGCGGAAGGGGAGGTCGGTCCCCCGCGTCATCGGCGCCATGATCAGGCGCCCCTCGAAGATCTCGCGCGCGGTCAATAGCGGATGCTCTCGTCGGTGTCGCCGCCCTCGCGCGGGGCCGCCGCGCTTTCCCGCTCGAGCTGCTCGGTGATCTGGGTCACCTGCATCTCCGCGGCCTGGATCTTCTTCCGGCAAAGGGTGACGAGCTCGGCCGCCTCGCGGACGAGGCCGGAGAGCTCGTCGATGTCGACCTCGCCCTCCTCGATCTTGCGCAGGATCTCCTCGAGCCGCTTCGCGGCGTCGCCGTAGCTGGGCTCGGGGGCAGGTTTGGGGTTCTTGGTCATGCGTCGCTCCCGGATTCGGAACCTTCGGAGAGGAGTCGCAGGACTCCCTGTCGCAGTTCGGCGGTCAATACGGATCCCTTCGGCGCCGCGGCGGCGTCGGTGACGACGCCGCCCCCGGCCCGTCGCAGCACGGCGTAGCCGCGCTCGACCACGCGACGGGGGTCCACGAGGTGCAGCCGCCTGGCGCGCGCCTCGAGGCGCTCTCCCGCGAGCGCCGTCGCCCGCGCGGCGCGCGGGACGATCGAGCCCGCGCGCTCGTCGATCCGCCGCCGCGCGGTCGCGAGATCGCGGCGCGTTCCCTGGACGAGCTGGCGCACCCCCTGCTCGAGCGCCGCGGCGGCGCGGTCGAGCAGGCGTGCGGCGCCGCGGGGGACGTCGCGGGAGGCCCGGTCGAGGGCGGCGTGTTCCCGGTCGAGGAGGTGCCGCGCGGCGCGGGCGAGACGCAGCCCCCGCTCCGAGGCGGCGCGTTTCTCGACGGCGATCGCGTCGGCGGCGAGGTCCGTGATCGTCGCGACCGCGTCGTTCACGCGGTCGAGGGCTTCCTGCACGCGGGCGACCACCATCTGCGCCGCGGCGGTCGGGGTCTTCGCGCGACGCGCGACGAAGTCGAGGACCGAGTGGTCCTGCTCGTGCCCGATCCCGACGATCACGGGGAGCGGGAACGTCGCGACGGCGCGGCCGAGGGGCTCGGAGTCGAACCAGGCGAGGTCGGTGCGCGACCCCCCGCCGCGGCAGATCAACACGACGTCGAAGGCGTCGCGCCGCTCGCGGAAGAAGTCGAGGGCGTTGAGGACCGACGGCTCGGTCGCGCGCCCCTGGACGCGCGCCCCGTGGACGGTCACCTCGAAGGCGAACCCCGACTCGCGCAGCGTCTTGAGGACGTCGTTGTAGGCGTCCGAGCCCAGGCTCGTGATCACCCCGACGCGAAGCGGGAGCTCCGGCATCGGGAGGGACGGGTTCAACCCCGCGAGTCCCTCTTCGGTGAGCTTGCGGACGATCTCCTCGCGGCGTCGTGCCGCCTCGCCGAGGGTGTAGGCGACGTCGAGGTCTTCGATCTCGACGCGGTACTGCCCCCAGGCCTCGTAGAGCCCGACGCGGCAGCGGACCCGCACCTGGACCTCGTCCTCGAGGCGGAACGGATTCCCCGCGGCCACGAGCTTCGCCTC
>DASVAW010000078.1 GCA_036376135.1 Candidatus Polarisedimenticolaceae bacterium
TGGATCATCCGGATCAACGCGGCCGCGCGCCTGCACGACATGTCGTACTCGACCCTGATGCACGCGCTCAAGGTCGCCGGCGTCGGCCTCGATCGGAAGATCCTGGCCGATCTCGCCGTGCGCGACCCGCAGGCGTTCGGCGCGGTGGTCCAGGCGGCGAGGCAGGCGGCGGCGCACGCCTGAGCCGGGGTCTGCCGTGAGCGCGGACCTCGAACGGATCGGGGCGGCATTCGACGCCGCCCTCGCCGCAGCCGGCTCCGATGCGGCCGCCGTCGAGGCGGTGCGGGTTCGCTTTCTCGGGAAGAAGGGTGAGCTGACGGCGCTCCTCAAGGGGCTCGGCGCCGTACCGCCGGAGGACCGGCCGCGCGCCGGCCAGGAGGTGAACGCCCTGCGCCGGCGCTTCGAGGGGGCCGTGGACGAGGCGGTCGCGCGCGCGGCGGACGCGGAGCGCCTGAGGGCCGTCGACCGGGAACGGGTCGACCCGACGCTCGCCGCAAGGGTGCCGCCGGCGGGGTCGCTCCATCCCGTCACGCGCACCCGGCGCGACCTCGAGACGGTGTTCCGCTCGATGGGATTCACCGTGGAGCAGGGACCGGAGGCCGAGGACGACTTCCACAACTTCGAGGCGCTGAACCTCCCCGCCGACCATCCCGCGAGGGACGCGACCGACACGTTCTACCTCGACGGCGGACTCCTGCTGCGCACGCACACCTCGCCGGTGCAGATCCGAACGATGCGGCGCCAGCGGCCGCCGATCCGGATGATCTGCCCGGGGCGCGTCTACCGGAAAGACCTCGACGCGACGCACCTGCCGATGTTCCACCAGCTCGAGGGGCTCGTCGTCGGCGAGGGGATCTCGCTCGCCGACCTCAAGGGAACGATGGCGGCGGTCTGGAGCCGGTTCTTCGGCGACGACGTCGTCGTACGCCTTCGTCCCGGGTACTTCCCGTTCGTCGAGCCCGGGTGCGAGTTCGACATCTCCTGCCGCGTCTGCGGCGGAGGGGGGCGCACGGCCGACGGCGTCGGCTGCCGGGCCTGCAAGGCCTCCGGCTGGCTGGAGATGGGGGGCGCGGGGATGGTGCATCCGCGCGTCTTCGAGGCGGTCGGAATCGACGCCGAGCGGTACACGGGCTGGGCCTTCGGCCTCGGGATCGACCGGATCGCCATGCAGCGCTTCGGCGTCGACGACCTGCGCCTGCTCATCGAGAACGACGTCCGATTCCTCCGACAGCTCGCGGAGTAGCCCGTGCTCGTCTCCGTCGCCTGGATCAAGTCGCTCCTTCCGGGGCTCCCGGGAGCCGCCGAGGTCGCCCGCGTCCTCACCGCGCGCGGCCTCACCGTCGATGCGATCGCGAACGCCGGAGCCGACGTGGTGCTCGACGTCGACGTTCCGGCGAACCGCCCCGACGCCCTCGGGCACCTCGGCGTCGCGCGGGAGATCGCCGCGGGGCTCGGGATCCCCTTCCAGCCCGTGTACGAGGCTCCCGCCGGCTCGGGCGCGCCCGCGACCGCCGCCGTCCGCGTGGCGATCGACGACGAGGATCTCTGCCGGCGCTACACCGCGGGGCTCGTGCGCGGCGTCCGCGTGGGCCCCTCTCCCGAATGGGTCGTCGCCCGCCTCGAGGCGTGCGGCCTGCGCTCCATCAACAACGTCGTCGACGCCTCGAACCTCGTCCTTCTCGAGCTCGGGCAACCCGTCCATTTCTTCGACCTCGCCCGGCTCTCCGGTCCGGAGATCCGCATCCGCCGCGCCGCCGAAGGGGAAGTCCTCGTCAGCCTCGACGGGGGCGAGCGCCGGCTCGCACCGGACATGCTCGTCATCGCCGACGACCGCCGGCCGGTCGCCCTCGCCGGCGTGATGGGGGGCGCCGACAGCGAGATCGGCGAAACCACGAGCGACGTGCTGATCGAAGCCGCCTGGTTCCTGCCCGGCTCGGTCCGGCGCACGGCGCGCCGGCTCGGCATGTCGACCGAGGCGAGCCAGCGCTTCGAGCGCGGTTGCGATCCGGAGGCTCCGCTCGCGGCGCAGCACCTCTCGATGCGCCTGCTCATGGAGCTTTGCGGCGGCACCGCGGCCCCCGGGGTGGTCGACCTCTACCCGGGCCGCCGCGCCCCCGCCCGCCTGAGCGTGCGCCTCGAGCGCGCCGCCACGCTCCTCGGATACGCGCCGGCGCGCAACGAGGCGCGGCGCGCCCTCGAGGCCGTCGGCTGCCGCATCGCCGCCGCCGACGCCACCTCGTTCGAGGTCGAACCGCCGAGCTGGCGCGTCGATCTCGAGCGCGAAGCCGACCTCGTGGAGGAGATCGGGCGCCACATCGGCTACGACCGGATCCCGACGGCGTCGATCCCCCTCGCCCCGGCGGGCACCGGGGTCCCGTCGGACGCCGACGAGGAGCGCGTTCGCGATCGCCTCGCCGCGCTCGGTTTCCACGAAGCCTTCAGCTACGCGATGATCGGTCCCGGGGAGGACGCGGGGTTCGCCGCGGACGACGACCCGGCGCCGCTCGCGTTGACGAATCCGATCTCGGAATCGCTCGGCTGGCTGCGGCGGTCCCTTCTCCCCGCGCTCGCCGCGGCGGCCGCCGCCAACCTGCGCCGCGGCGTCGACGACGTCCGGCTCTTCGAGGCGGGACGCGTCTTCCTGCCGACCGGTCGAGGCGCGTTTCCGCGCGAGCCGATGCGGGTCGGAATCGCGTGGGCCGGCGCGGCGACGCCCCGCCACTGGTCGGCGCCCGCGCGGCCGCTCGACCTCTGGGACATCGCGGGTGCGGTCGAGGCGGTCCTCCACCTGCTCCGACCGCAGGGCGCGTTCGAACGCGGCCGAAGCGCGCGCACCTGCTTCCAGCCCGGACGGTCGATCACCTGGGCGGGCCCGGCGGGGGCGACCGTGGCCTGGTGCGGACAACTCGACCCCGCCGTCGCCGCCGCCCTCGAAGCCCCCGGGCCGATCTACCTCGCCGAGGTCGATCTCGACGCCGTCGCGACGCTGCCGAGGGTCCTGCCCCAGCACCGCCCGGTCCCCCGCGTTCCGGCGAGCTGGCGCGATCTGTCCCTGCTGTGCGCTGCCGGGGTCGAGGCGGGAGCGGTCCTCGCGGCCTTGTCGGCGGTCCCGTCGCCGGCTCCGGCCTCGTTCGAGGTGGTCGACCGCTTCGAGGGGGCCCCCCTTCGCGAGGGCGAAGTCTCGCTGACGGTGCGTGTTATCCTCCGCCCGCTCGAGCGGACGCTGGAGGACGCGGTGACCGAGAGTTACCGAACCGCGCTCGTCCTCGCCCTCGACCGGGTTCCCGGCGTGAAGATGCGCGCGGGGGCATGACGGAATGGACACATGAGCGAAGCCGCTGTTAAGCTTCTGGAGGCTCGCATCGGAGAGGCCGTCGAACGGCTCCGGGAGCTCGCCGCGCAGCGGCGGGCGCTCGAGACCGAACGGTCGAGGCTGCTCGACGAAGTCGACGCCCTCCAGCGCGAGCTGACGTCGTCCCGCGACGACGGCCGGCGGCGGGATGTCGAGCTTCGCTCCGCCCTTGCGGACGCTCTCGCGGCGCTCGGCGAGGAGTGACGATGTCGGACGCCTCGACCGGCGAGCCCACGCCGGTGACGATCTTCGGTCGGACCTACAGCCTCCGCGGCGGAGGCGATCCGACTTATCTCGGCCTCCTCGCGAAGGAGGTCGACCGCCGCATGCGGGAGGTCGCGGAGGCGACCGGCACCGCGGACACGCTGAAGGTGGCGATCCTCGCCGCCCTCAACATTGCCGACGACAACCTGAGGGCCCGCCAGGCGTCCCCGTCCGCTTGGGACGAGGCCGCAGTGGGCCGCATGACCCGCCTGCTCGAAGAGATCCTCGACGAGACGGGCGGCCGCTCCGATGCCGGCGACGCCGGCCGGGCGGAGTGATCGCGTGATTCGGAAGGACGACTTCGGATTCCCCTGTGGAGTGCGTGATGGATTGAAGCGCTTGAGCCAACGTCGAATACCCGGGATCCCGCCGTCGCGCCGCGAGGAGCAAGCCCCTCTCCGAAGGGGAAGCCCAAGGCGGCCGCAGGGATCCCACCTGAGGGACCTGGTTCAACGGGTCCGATCCACACGGCTCTCGCGGGGGTTTCCGGACTTCTTCTGATCGGCGCGACCTCGCGCTCGGCCGCGGCGCCTGGAGCGAGCTGGAGGCTCGAAGGTGACCGGCCTGCAGTGGTTCGACATCATCGGCGCCGGCATCGCGGTCCTGCTCGCGGCCGCGGGAGCGTGGAGCGCCTGGCACATGCGCCGGCAGGCGTATGACGACGCGGAGCGCATCAAGCTCGACGCCCGCGCCGAAGGCGAAGCGCGCGCCAACGAGATTCTGGTCGGGGCGCAGGAGAAGGCCGTCGCGCTCGGCGAGGAGGCCGACCGCCGCGAGGCCGACCTCGACGCCCGCGAGTCCGCCCTCGACGCCCGCGCACGGCAGCTGGAATCCGACGTCGCCGCCATCGACCGCCAGCGAAAGGAGCTCGAGAGGCGCTCCACCGTCGTCACGCGCAACGAGGAGCGCTCCCGGGAGGCGCTCGCCGTCGCCCTCGCGAACGAGGCTCAGGCGCTGCGCTCCCTCGAGCGCGTCGCGGGCCTTTCCGCCGAGGAAGCGCGTGCGGAGCTCGTGCGGACGATCGAGGACGAGGCCCGCAGGGAGGGGGCCCGGATCGCGCGACGGATCGAGGAGGAGGCCCGTGAGCGCGCCGCGCGCGACGCCGTGGGGCTCGTGGTCGACGCCGCGCAGCGGGTCACCGTGCGGGAGCCGGTGGAGTCCGCCGTCACCTTCGTGAAGCTCCCGAGCGACGAGATGAAGGGCCGGATCATCGGCCGCGAAGGGCGCAACATCCGCGCGCTCGAATACGCGACGGGGATCGACGTCATCGTGGACGACACGCCCCAGGCGATCCTCATCAGCTCGTTCGACCCCGTCCGTCGCGAGGTGGCGAGGCTGTCGATCGACCGCCTCCTCGAGGACGGGCGCATCCACCCCGCCAAGATCGAGGAGGTCGTGGCGAAGGTGAAGGAGGAGTTCGAGGGGATCGTCGAGGAGGCCGGGCGACAGGCCGCGTTCGAGCTCGGCATCGCCGAGCTCGCGCCGCGGCTCGCGCGACTGGTCGGACGGATGCGCCTGCGGTATCACCACGGCCGGAGCCTGCTCGCGCACGCCGCCGAGGTCGGGCTGCTCGCCGGGCACATGGCGTCCGAGATCGGCGCCCGCGCGGACGTGGCGCGGCGCGCGGGGCTGCTCCACGAGATCGGGCGCGTGGACGAGACGGCGACGGGTCCCGCGGCGCTCGCCTCGGCGGACATCGCCGCCAAGGCCGGAGAACGCGACGTGGTCGTGCACGCCATCCAGGCGATGCACCCCGACGTCGCGCCGAAATCCGTCGAGGCGCTCCTGCTCCGGGTCGCGAACCGGATCTCCGACAATCGGCCCGGGGCGCGCAAGGACAACCTCGACGTGTTCATCGAGCGTCTCACGCGCCTCGAGAAGGTGGCGTCGTCGTTTCCGGGCGTGCGGCAGGCCTACGCCGTTCGCGCGGGGAAGGAGGTTCGCGTGATCGTGGACGCGGACACCGCGGGAGACGATCGCGCCTACGCCCTCGCCAAGGAGGTGGCCCGCGCGCTCGAGTCCCAGCTCGACTTCCCCGGCGAGATCAAGGTCAACGTGATCCGCGAGACCCGCGCCGTGCAGTACGCGGTGTGATCGTGGCGGCCGACCTCGCCTCCTGGATCGAGCTGCGCCGCCCGCAGGTGGAGCGCGCGCTCGAGCGCATCCTCCCCGCTCCCGAAGGGCCCGCGGCGACGGCGATCGAGGCGATGCGATACGCGGTCTTCGGCGGCGGCAAGCGCCTGCGCCCGCTGCTGGCGGTCGCCGCCTACGAGGCCTGCGGGGGTGCCGCCGAGACGACGCCCTGGGAGCCGGCCGCGGCGCTCGAGCTCGTGCACACCTACTCGCTCGTGCACGACGACCTCCCGGCGATGGACGACGACGACCTCCGCCGCGGACGGGCGACGGTCCACCGGGCGTACGGCGAGGCGGAGGCGATCCTCGCCGGCGACGGCCTGCTGACGCTGGCCTTCGAGGTCCTCGCGCGCCACCCGGAGGCGGTCGCCGCCGTCGCGCGCGCCGCGGGGATCGGCGGGATGGTCGGCGGGCAGATGGCCGATCTCGAAGCCGAGGGGCGCGCGACCGACCTGGACGGCGTCGTCTGGATCCACGCGCACAAGACGGGAGCGCTGCTCGCCGCGTCGGCGGAGCTCGGCGCCATCCTCGCCGGCGCGCCGACGGCGGCGCGCGACGCCCTCGGGGACTACGGACGCGCCCTCGGCCTCGCCTTCCAGGCCCACGACGACGTCCTCGACCTGGTCGCCGACGCCCGGACGCTGGGGAAGACCCCGGGGAAGGACCGCGACGCCGGCAAGGCCACGATCCCCTCCCTGCTGGGCCTCGACGGCGCCCGCGAGGAAGCGGCGCGGTGGGCCGAGCGCGCGGAGCGCTGTCTCGACGGCGTCCCGCTCGCGTCGCGCGACACGCTCGCCGCGTTCGCGCGGTGGTCGGTCGCTCGGGCCGCGTGAAGCGCGTCCGCGCCGACCAGCTCCTCGTCGAGCGGGGGCTCGCCGGAACCCGCGCGAAGGCGCAGGCGCTCATCCTCGCCGGGCGCGTGACGCGCGCGGGCCGGCGCGTCGAGAAGGCCGGCGAGAAGCTCCCCGAGGATGTCCCGCTCGAGGTCGCCGAAGGGCCCCGTCACGTCAGCCGCGCGGGAGGCAAGCTCGAGGGCGCGCTCGAGGCCTTCTCGGTCGACCCTGCCGGGAGAGAGGCCCTCGACGTCGGGGCCTCGACCGGGGGCTTCACGCAGGTGCTGCTCGAGCGGGGAGCGTCCCGGGTCGCGGCCGTGGACGTGGGCCGCGGGCAGCTCGACTGGTCCCTGCGGACCGACCCGCGGGTCGTCGTCCTCGACGGCCTCAACGCGCGCAACCTGGAGGCGGGGCGGCTCCCCTTCCGTCCTTCGCTCGCCGTCGTCGATGTATCCTTCATCTCGCTCCGGCTGGTCCTGCCCGCGATCGCCGCGACGCTCGCGGAAGGGGGGGAGGTCGTCGCGCTCGTGAAGCCCCAGTTCGAGGTCGGCCGCGGCAAGGTCGGTCCGGGCGGCATCGTCCGCGACCGCGTCCTCCACGGGGAGGTCCTTCACGCCCTCGCCGCGTTCGCCCGGGATTCCGGCTGGGGCGTCCACGGCGTGGCCCCGTCGCTCGTCCCCGGCGCGGAGGGGAACCTCGAGTTCTTCCTGCACCTGGTCCCCGCTGCCGGAGGGCTGTCCGCCGCCGAGATCGCGCGCCGCATCGACCGGGCGGTCGCCGGCGCGCACGGAGATCCCGCGTGAAGGCCCGCCGCGCCGCTCACCCTCCCATCCGCCGGGTCGTCGTCGTCGCCAAGAAGCAGGCCTCCGAGGGGCTGCGCATCGCCGACGAGATGGCGGCGTGGTTCCGCAAGCGCAGCGTGCGCGTCCGATTCGACGCCCGGACCGCGAAGGCGCTCGGCTTGAAGGACGGCGTGCCGGAAGGGTCCCTTCCGGCCGACACCGACCTCGCCGTCGTCGCCGGAGGGGACGGGACCTTCCTCTCGGTCGCCCGTGCGGCCGTGCCGCGCGGGATCCCGATCCTCGGCGTGAACTTCGGCGGCCTCGGCTTCATGACGGAGCTCCAGCCCGAGGAGACCTACGCCGGCCTCGAGAAGGTCCTCGCGGGAGACTACGCGGTCGAGGAGCGCACCGTCCTGCGCGTGCGCCCCAAGCGGGGCGGTCGCCGCGCGCAGGAGTACGCGATCCTCAACGACGCCGTCCTCGCCAAGAGCGCGTCGCCGCGCATGCTCTCCCTCGAGCTGCGCATCGACGACGATCTCGTGGCGAAGATCCATGCGGACGGACTCATCGTCTCGACCGCGACCGGCTCGACCGCCTACAACCTCTCGGCCGGCGGACCGATCGTCGACCCGCGGATGCGCGCGTTCGTGGTGACGCCGATCTGCCCGCACACGCTGTCGTACCGGCCGCTCGTCGTGCCCGGCCACGTCTCGATCGAGGTCGTGCTCCGCTCGACCCCCGAGGCCGCGATGCTCACCCTCGACGGGCAGGTCGCGCTGGGGATGAAGCTCCACGACGAGATCCGCATCGACGCCCATCCCAAGCCGGCCAAGCTCGTGCGCGTCGCGCACCGGGGGTTCTTCGAAGTGCTGCACCGCAAGCTCGGCTGGGGGGAGCGATGAACGCTCCCGGAACCAAGCGCCTGCTCCGTAAGGAAGTCCTCGGCTGGTGCGCGTTCGATTTCGCGAACTCCTCCTACACGACCCTCATCACGACGGTCGCCTTCTCCGTGTATTTCACGAACGCGGTCTTCGCCAAGTCGGATCCGCGGGGCGACCTGTACTGGGGACTCGCGGGGATCGCCGTCAACGTCGCCCTGATCCTCACCTCCCCCGTGATGGGCGCGCTGGCCGATTACTCGGGGCGGAAGAAACGATTCCTCGCCGCGACCGTCCTCCAGACCGTCGTGGCGACCGCGCTGCTCGCGACGGTCGGCCCCGGCGACGTGTTCTGGGCCTTCGTCCTCTACGTGGTCGCGAGCATCGGATTCGAGGGCGGGTACGTCTTCTACAACGCCTTCCTCCCCGAGATCAGCGACGACTCCACGGCGGGGAAGATCTCGGCGCTGGCGTGGGGTACCGGGTTCCTCGGGGGCCTCATCTCCCTCCTGGCGTGCCTCTGGTTCATCGCCCGGCCGCTCACCGACCCTTCGACCGGTGCGCTCGACCTCACGGCCGTCGCGCGATTCCGCGGCGCGTTCCTGGTCGTGGCGGCGTTCTTCGCGCTCTTCTCGATTCCGACGTTCCTGTGGCTTCGCGAGCGCCCCTCCGACCGCGCGTTGTCGGGAATCGGGGAGTACGCCTCGGTGGGGTTCCGGCGGGTCGGCGAGACGCTCCGGCACCTGCGTGACTATCGCGAGACCGCGAAGTACATCCTCGCCTACGTCTTCTTCTTCGGCGGGGTGAACGTCGTCATCCGCTTCAGTGCGATCTTCGCGAGCAAGTCGTTCGGGATCGAAGGGATCTGGCTGCTGGTGTTGTTCATGAGCACGAACCTGATCGCGTTTCCGGGGACCGTGACGGCGGGATGGATCGCCGACCGGATCGGAGCCAGGCGCGCCCTCGCCCTCACCCTCGTCCTGTGGACGGGGGTCGCCCTGATCGGCGCCTTCGCCAAGGGCATCCCGATGTTCTGCCTGATGGCGGCGGGGGCGGCGATCGGGATGGGAAGCACCCAGTCGATCGCCCGCGCCTACATGGCCCGACTCTCCCCACGGGAGCGGGAGTCGGAGTTCTTCGGCTTCTACGTCCTGGCGGGGCAGGTCGGCTCCATCGTCGCGTTCCTCGTCTTCGGCCTGGTTTCGAGCGGATCCGGGAGTCAGAGGCTCGCGGTCCTCTGGACCGTGCCGTTTTTCGTCATCGGGCTCCTGCTCGTCCTGTGGATCGACGAGGCCCGCGCGCGCAGGGACACCGCCCCGGGGGCCTGATTTGCCTCCCCCGCCGCCGGGTCCCCATATTCCCCGGGCATGCGGGAAATCGACCGTCCGTCCGTGGGCCGCCGGATCCGCGAGATCCGCCGCCAGTCGGGGCTGCGGCAGTGGGAGCTGGCGCGCATGCTGGGGACCACCCAGTCGGCGATCCACAAGTACGAGCACGGGATCGTGCCCGAGCCCCGGCGCCTGATGGAGCTCGCCCGCGTCGGGCAGACTTCCATCGAGTGGATCCTCACGGGCCGACACGGGGAGAACGGGCCCGAGGGGCGCGAGCTCCCCTCGATCGAGGTCCTCGAGACGGCCTCGGTGCTGGCCCGACTCGAGGGGCCGGAGCGCCCCTACGTCGAGGAGGCGCTGCGCGTGCTGCGCGAAGCCGCCGCCGCGCTCCACCTGGGCTCGGACTCCCCCGTCGACGCCAGGGTCGTGCGGGCGGAGCTGGCCGAACACGGCTCGGACACCCTGCGGGTGCTCGAGTCCGCCTGGCGCGTCCAGCGCGCCGTGTTGCGCCGGCTCGTGCGCGAGGCGCACGGAAGGCTCGAAGCGGCCTCCGCCGACGAGGAGGAGTGACCGGTCCTCAGGCCGCCGCCTCGCGGAAACGCGCGGCGCACCTCTCGGCCCCGACCACCGTCACGAACCAGCCCGCGCGCGGCCCCCGCGGCTTTCCCAGGAGCGCGACGTAGATCGCCTGGAAGGCCTCGGAGGGCTTGACCCCCGCGGCGGGAGCGAGCTCGTAGATCAGCTGGTGGACGGTCTCGCCGTCCTGACCCGGAGCCAGGCGATCCGCGAAGGCCGCGAGGAACGCCCGCTGCGCGGCGTTGAGCGACGCCGCCTCCTCGGGGAGCCCGCCGCGCACCTCGAACTTCAGATCCTCGGGGGCGAACCGCTCGAGCCACCGCCGCGCGAACCCGAGCCGCTCGGCGACGGCCCCGCGGTCGAGACCGGGGTACCCGGCGCGGTCGAGCGTCGCGAGCGTGGCGTCGAGGTCGAAGCCCGCCGCCTGCGCGACGACCACCAGGTGCTTGAACGGAACCCCCGCGGGTGAGAATCCCGCCGCGCGCGACAGCTCCAGCGCGCGATCGGGGGCTCCCGCCGCGGTCGCCGCCTCGACGGCGTCGACGAGGGCGAGGAGCGGCTCGCCGGGATCGAAGGTGATCGTCCGCGCGGGCCGCTCGCGCATCACGAGGTAACGGAGCGCCTCGGGCGGAACGACCTCGAGCGCCTGCGTGATCGACAGGACGTTCCCCTTGCTCGAGGACATGTCCCCCTTCCCCTTCAGGCTGATCCACTCGTAGGCGATCGGGTAGGGCGGCTCCCAGGAGAAGACCTCCCTGCTGATCCGGACCCCGGTGTCGTAGGAGCCTCCGCGCGTCGCGTGGTCCTTGCCGAACGGCTCGACGGTCACGCCGAGCATCCGCCACCGCGCGGGCCAGTCCACGCGCCACGTCAGCTTGCCTCCGCCCGCGATCGCGACGGCGCCCGCCGCGCCGCAGGCGCAGGCGTAGTCCACGGTCTCCTTCGCGCGCGAGAAGCCGACGACGGAAGCCTGGGTGATCCTGCCGCACGCGGGGCAGAGCGGATTGAACGGCGACCAGTTCTCCTCCACCTGCTTTCCGGTCAGCTCCTTCAGGATCGCCGCGATCCGGTCCCGCCCCTCGAGGGCGAGGAGCACGACCTCGTTCATCCGCCCCGACTTGTACATGCGGTCGGCGTGCTCGACGTCGACCTCGACGTGCAGCGTGCGCAGCGCCGCCAGGAAGGGCTCGAGGAAGTGGTCCGCGTACGAGCGGTGGGCGCCGCACGGGCAGGGAATCTCCGAGAGGGGCCTTCCGATGAGCGGCTCGTAGACGGAGGCGTCGAGGAACGGGTAGACGCGGCGCAGGGGATCGAAGTTGTCGGCGACGTAGTTGAAGCGCGCCGGAGCGCCGCGCTCGCGAAGCGCGCGGAAGACGGCGTCCGCGGTGAGCACCTCGCGCATGTTGCCGATGTGGATCTCGCCGGACGGCGAGATCCCCGAGGACACGATCGCCCCGCGCCCCGCGGCGAGCACCGATTCCGCGGCCTCGTCCGCCCAGTGGCGGGGTCCCGCGCTCGGGTCGCTCCTCTCCGTCGTCATCGGCCACCTCCCCGTTCGGGCCGCCAGACCGTAGCGCAGGACCGCTTTCGGCTCAAGCGCCCTCGAGGTTCTTGTGGCCCGCACGACGCGTGTGGTACAAACGCCCGGTCATGGAGCGCATGAGCCTGCGCGAGGCATCCGCGCGCACTTCCCTTTCGATCACGACGCTGCGCCGTTACATCCGCAGCGGGCGTCTGCACGCGGAGAAGCTCCAGGGGCGCTTCGGGCCGGAGTACTTCGTCTCGCCCCGCGACCTCGAGTCCGCGGGGATCGAGCCGCTCGACGGGCCGCCGGCGGACCAGGAGACCGCGATCGCGCTTCCGTCGGCGACGGCGATCGAGCGCGCGTTCCGGGAGAGCGTCCCCATCGCGTTGTTCCAGGAGCTGCAGATGAAGCACGAGCAGCTGCTCGTGCAATACGGGATGATGCGCGCGGGCGGCCTGCGCTCGCTGGAGATCCAGGCGGAGCTCGATGCGCGGCGCGGGCAACTCGACGAGGCGCGCGCCGAGACGGCGCGCCTTCGCGATCGCCTCGCCCGCGAGGGAACCGACCTGCGCAGGCGCGCCCGCGAGTTCGAGCTGGAGATCGAGGGGCTTCGACTCGAGAACGCCGCCTTGCGCGAGAAGGTCCGGGCCCTCGAGATGCTCACCCGCAACGCGGTCACCAGCGAGTCGATCGAGCGCCAGTGGGAACGCGTGGTCGAGCAGTCCCGCAAGGTCGACCGGCTGATCGCGGGGGGCGAGCTGCCGCCCGCGGCCCCCGCTCCGGCGGGGCTCGAGCCGGAGCACTGACCCCTTCCGCCCTACTCGCGGCGCATCACGATCAGACGCCACATCCCGAGCAGGTTCACCGTCTCCTCGCGGTCGACGCGGAGCCCCGGCGTCCCCTTGACCGTTTCGACGGGAAGGTCGAGCCGGAAGCCGATCCAGTGCGTCAGCGGGCTCAGGGCCGATTCCACGGCGCGGACGGCCCGGAACCGGTGGCCGAAGTGGTTCACCACGATGACCGTCCCGCCCGGGCGGCACACGCGGGCCATCTCGATCATGACCCGGTCGGGGTCCGGCACGACCGACATCACGTAAGGCGCGACGACGGCGTCGAAGGTGCCGTCAGGAAAGGCGAGCTCGCGCGCGTCCATCCGCCGCAGGTCCACGTCGCCCCGGCCGAGGTCGGCCAGTCGCGCCCGCGCCTGGTCGAGCATGGCGTCGCTGATGTCGATCCCGGTCACGCGCCATCGGGGGGAGTAGTGCGGGAGGGACAGTCCGGTCCCGACCCCCACCTCGAGGACGCGGGCGCCCTCGGGGAGGTCCAGCCGGGAGACCGCCACGCGCCGACCGGGGCCTAGAGCCCAGTCGAAGAACGCGTCGTAGACGCGGGCCAGCGTGGAGTAGACGCGCTCGACGCGCTTGGCATGTTCGGCCACCTGCTCCGCACCCGTCATCCGCGCCATCGAGCTCCTCCACCCGGACGAAACCGGCCGGATGTTAACACGCGGGGCGGAGCCCGCGGCCGTCGGGCGAGTTGCCTTGACGCGCCGGATCGACTCGGGTAGGTTCCCGGTTCCGTTCCGGATTTCGGGGGGAATCACTGTCCATGGCGTCGCGGCCGAGACCGCGGCGCACCGGGAGTTTTCGATGCGCTCGTCGCCGCTGCCGATCGTCCGCGCCGCGCTCGCCGCCCTGCTGCTCCTCTCGCCCGCGCTCGCTCAGGACGAGCCCTCGTCCGGTTCGGCCGAAGCGGACGCCGCGTCCCTCGAGGTGAAGCGCCCCTACAAGCTCTGGGCGCAGTGGGAGCAGTGGTACGTGCAGCCGATCGGCCTCGAGATGAACATCGTCACCGAGATCGACCCCTTCGCTACCTCCGCCCTCTACCGGGGACGCACCCTGCCGACGCCGTTCGGAACCGACGGCGCGACCCGCTGGCGCGGCGGCGTGACGCTGCCGAACGACGCCGGCGAGGCGGTGCTCACCTACTGGGCGACGCAGAACCGTTTCGAGCGGACGGAGGCGCGCCCCGGCCAGTTCGTCTTCGGAACCAACCTCGCCTACCCCGCGTTCGCGGGGATCCTCGACGACTCGCTCGCCGACGGGTACGCGGCCCTGGTGGACGTGGGCACGCGCGACCTCCGCATCGAGTACCAGCGGGCGGTCGTCACCTCCCCGCGGATCCAGGCCATCTGGTCGGTCGGCGGGCGCTGGGTGGACGCCCATCTCACGACGGAAGCCTCCTACCAGGCGCTCGCGGCCCCGATCCCGGCGTTCTACGACCCCCCCGCCAACGTCGAGCTCGCTCAGGTGCTCCCGATCCCGGACCGGGTGCGCATGGATTCCCGATTCTCGGGGCGCGGCCTCTCGACGGGACTCGAGGCCCGGATGCCGTTCTTCAAGGACCGCTTCACGGTCGAGGCCTCGGTCAACGTGAGCGTGCTGCGGG
Source organism: Candidatus Polarisedimenticolaceae bacterium (assembly GCA_036376135.1). Classification (NCBI taxonomy): domain Bacteria; kingdom Pseudomonadati; phylum Acidobacteriota; class Candidatus Polarisedimenticolia; order Candidatus Polarisedimenticolales; family Candidatus Polarisedimenticolaceae; species Candidatus Polarisedimenticolaceae bacterium. The sequence goes on from DASVAW010000078.1 coordinate 14,123, forward strand.
GCGACAAGGAATCGAACTACAACTCGATCACCTCCGCGTACATCTGGAACTCCGACAACGGACTGATCTACCTCGACAAGGACCTGCTTCTCGACCCCACGATCACCGGCGACGCGGCGATCCTCCAGCGGATCTTCCAGTCCGAGTTCCCCGTCTACGCCTCCGATCCGGGATCGTCGGGGTCCGCGTTCGTCTACGAGGCCGGCCTGGGCTTCCGCGCCCGGGTCTGGAAGACCCTCGAGGTCACCGGAGGTTTTCGCACCGCCCGCTACGACGACATCCTCGACGAGCTGCGTCCCGCGGACCTCACCGTCGTGGGCACCGTCGTGGTGCCCGGGATCCAGCGGAGCAGCCGCTCGCTGACGTACGAGGGGTTCTATTTCGGAGCCTGCTTCACGTACTGAACTCGAGAGGACCGATGCCGCTCGAAGCCAACGACGTCCTCGCGGCGCTCTCCCGCGTCCGCTACCCGGGCTTCACGCGGGACATCGTCTCGTTCGGCGTGGTCAAGGACCTCCGTGTGGAAGGAGGCGACGTCGCCTTCCGCGTGGAGCTCGGCCCGGGGAACCCCGCCGTCGCCGCGGCGATCGAGCGGGATGCGCGCGCGGCGGTCGAGTCGCTGCCTGGGGTGCGGTCGATCGCGATCCGCGTCGGCGGATCCGCCGCCCCGGTCGCCGCGGGGGCGCCGCTCCCCATGGCGGGGATCGGGGCGCCGGGCGCCGCGCCGTCGGGTCCCGCTGCAGGGCTCGACCCCGCGCTCGTCCCCGGCGTGCGCCACCTCGTGGCGGTGGCTTCGGGCAAAGGGGGCGTCGGAAAGTCCACCGTCGCGGTCAACCTCGCCGTGGCGCTCGCGAAGCGTGGCGCCCGCGTCGGCCTCGTCGACGCCGACATCTACGGCCCCTCGATCCCCCTGATGATGGGGGTCGACGAACGCCCCGCCCTCGACGCGAGCGGAAGCCGGCTCGTCCCCTTCGAGCGGTTCGGCGTGCGCTTCATGTCGATCGGCTTCCTGGTCGAGAAGGACCAGGCGGTGATCTGGCGCGGGCCCATGGTGATGAAGGCCGTCGAGCAGTTGCTGCGCGACGTCGCGTGGGGAGAGCTCGACGTGCTCATCGTCGACATGCCCCCCGGGACCGGGGACGCCCAGCTGACCCTCTCCCAGAAGGTCCGACTCGCGGGCGCGGTCGTCGTGACGACCCCGCAGGATGTCGCCCTTGCCGACGCGACCAAGGGGGTCGCGATGTTCCGGAAGGTGGGCGTGCCCGTGCTGGGCATCGTCGAGAACATGAGCTTTTTCACCTGCCCGCACTGCGGCGAGCGGTCGGAGATCTTCGGCCACGGAGGCGGGCGCGAGGAGGCCCGGCGCCTGGGCGTCCCCTTCCTCGGCGAGATCGAGCTCGATCCCGCGATCCGCGACGGCGGCGATGCCGGCCGACCGATCGTCGAGGCCAGCCCCGAATCCCCGCGAACCGCCGCCTTCCTCTCGATCGCCGACCACGTCCTGCAGGCGATCGGCGCGGAGGCGTCCCCTTCCCCCAAGCCCGGCGTCCTGGGTTGGATCCAGAAGTGGACCGGCGGGGGCGCGGAGGGGCGCTGAACCGGCCCGTGGCCCGCGCGGGACCCTGAGCGTATACTCCGGCGGTTTTTCCAGAGGAACGGCGTGAAGCTCCCCCCGGCCCTGGCCTTCTCCCTCCTGGCCCTTCTCCCGGCCGTCGCCGCGACCGCGGCCGAGCCCGATCCGGAGCGGGTCGTGATCGACGCGCTCGCCGCCGTCGGCACGAACATCCCCGCCCAGGCCGAGGCGCTTGCCAAGCTGGCGTGGTACGACCCCTCGGTCCCCCCGCCGGTCCGCGCCCGCGCCCGCCAGGAGCTCGTCGCCTTCGGCGCGGCCTCCATGGATGCGCTGTACCGCGCCGCCGAGACCGTGCCCCCGAAGGACCTCGCGGCCGTCGTCGAGACGCTCGTCGCGGCGCGCGTGGCCGTTCCGGGGCAGGACCCCGGCTCGTACGTGCCGGCGCTCGACGCCGCCCTCTGGCGCGGGGACCGGCTCGCTCGCGAGCGGGCCATCCCGGTCCTCGCCGTGCGCCGCTCGCGGATGAGTGTCCTCCCCATGATCGACGCCGCGATCGAGGATCCGGCGCTCCTCCCGATCGTGGTCGACGCCCTCGGCGAGATCGGCGACGACCGCGCGCGCTTCTTCCTCGATCGCGTGTTCCACGAGCGGCGCCCGGGGGTCTCCGATCAGGCCGCGGTCGCGCTCGCGCGCATCGGGAACCAGGCGCTCGAGCCGCTGCGCGACGCACTGCGCGAGCCGGATCGCGGAGTCCGCCTCGCCGCGATCCGCGCGCTGCTCCCCGTCGCGGGCGAGAGCGAGCTGACGTCCTTCTACGACTGGATCGCGGCGCACCCCGACGACGACCCGTCGCTGCTCAAGTCGGTCCGCGACGCGTGCGCGAGGATCGAGGGCTGGATCGAGATGCGCAACGCCGCCGAGGCCGCGAGCAGCCCGAAGGGCCCCTGAAGGTTCAGCCGCGGAGCATTTCGCCCAGCGCGCGGACGCCCGTCACGATGTCCGCGTCGGAGGCGGCGTAGGAGATCCGCAGCCAGCCGCGGGCGTTCGAGCCGAACGCCTCTCCCGGGATCGTGACGACCTTGCGGGATTCGAGCAGGCGCATCGCGATCGGCGTCGCGTCCCCGAATGCCGAGACGTCGACGAAGAAGTAGAACGCGCCGTCGGGCATCGCGAAGCGGAGTCCCTCGATCCTGGACAGCTCCTCCGCCATCAACGCGCGGCGACGACGGAAGACCTCGAGATAGGCGCTCCGCTCCGCCTGGTGTGCTCCCGAGAACGCCGCGAGCGCCGCCGCCTGCGACACGCTCGACGCGCACGTCACCATGTACTGGTGCGCCGCGATCACGCGGGCGATGAACGCGTCCGCCCCGCAGGCCCACCCCACGCGCCAGCCGGTCATGCTCAGGTCCTTGGACAGCCCCGAGATCACGACGCCGCCGTCGGGGGAGAAGGCGCGGATCGACGGCGCCGGGCCGTCGTAGGCGAACCCCGCGTAGATCTCGTCCGAGATCCACGCCACGCCTCGCGCACGGAGCCCCTCCGCGAGTCGCGCCAGGTCCTCGGCGCGGTCGATCGCGCCGGTCGGGTTGGACGGGGAGCACAGGATCACCGCGCGCGTCCGCGGCGTGATGCGGGACAGGACGTCGTCGGGATCGACCCGGAAGCCGCGCTCCGCCCGCAGGGGGAACGCGACGCCGGAGGCGCCGAGCAGTCGCGCGACCACCGGATACGCCGGGTATCCCGGATCGGGATGGAGGACCTCGTCCCCGGGGTCGCACAGCGTCATGAGGACGGCGAACATCGCCTCCTGCGAGCCGATCGTGACGACGACGTTCTCCGCCGCGGAGGCGAACGGCGCGTACCGCGCCGCGATCGCCGCGCGGAGCGCCGGATCCCCCGCCGTCGAGGTGTAGGCGGTTCTCCCCTTGCGGATCCCCTCGATTCCGGCTTCGCAGATCCGCGGCGGCGTCGGAAGGTCGGGCTGGCCGAGTCCGAGGTTGATCGCCCCCTTCGGTGCCGCGTCGAAGATCCGCCGGATCAGGGTGCGATCGATCCCCTCCATCCGACGTCCGGCGCGGAGGATCATCGCAGCGCCTGCTCGAGGGCCGAGGCCGCGTCGGTCCCCTCGTCGCGGTACTTGACGATCACCGGGGTCTGGAGCGACAGGCCGTGCCGCGCGGCGAAGGCTCCGGAGAGCGAACGCGCGCCGGGGACGACGACGGCCCCGGCGGGGATCGTCAGCGGCTCCGTCTCGGTCGCGCGGTGGATCTCCTCCCGGACGAGGTCGTAGACGGGAACCGACCGCGCGAGGACCACGCCCGCGGCGAGCACCGCTCCCGCGCCCACGCGGGTTCCCTCGTAGACCCCGCAGCCTCCGCCCACGAAGACCCCGTCCTCGAGCACCACGGGGATCGCGCCCACCGGTTCCAGGACGCCGCCGACCTGCGCCGCCGCGGAGAGGTGGACGCGCGAGCCGACCTGGGCGCACGAGCCGACGAGGGCGTGGCTGTCCACCATCGTGCCCTCGCCGACGAAGGCGCCGACGTTCACGTACGCGGGAGGCATCACGACGACCCCTTCCGCGAGGAAGGCGCCGCGACGGACGGTCGTTCCGCCGGGCACGACCCTCACGTTCCGCCCGGAGAGCGCCGGATCCCACGTCGGAAAGGTGTCGCGGTCGCGGAAGTGGAACGCGGCCCCTCCGTCGACCGGAACGTTGGTCCCGATGCGGAAGGCGAGCAGGATGCCGCGCTTCACCCAGGCGTTCACCGTCCAGCCGCTCCCCGAAGGCTGCGCGGCACGCACCCGTCCCGCCTCCAGCGCGTCGAGCAGCGCGCGCACCGCCGGGAGCGCCTCCTCGCGCGACGGCGACGGGGAAGCCGCGAGCCGCTCGATCGTCGCTTCGAGCTCGGCGAGCGTCAACGCAGTCCCGCCTTGGCCAGGGCGGCGGACAGCGTCTGCCGCGTCTTCTCGGTCGGCGGCCCCAGCGGCGCGCGCACCCGATCCGAGCAGCGACCCAGGAGGGCCATCGCCGCCTTCACCGGCACGGGATTCGACTCGACGAAGTTCGCGCGCATCAGGTCGAGCAGGCGGTAGTGAAGGGCCCGCGCCTGCGTGAAGTCGCCGCGAAGCCCCGCCTCGGCGAGCGCCGCCATCTCGGCGGGGGCCTCGTTGGACACGACGGAGATCACGCCGTCGATCCCCAGCGCGAGCGACGGCACGACGAGCGAGTCGTCCCCGGAGAGGATTGCGAACCCCTCCCGCCGCCCCGCCACGAGGTCGGCCACCTGCTCGAGGTTCGCGGCGGCCTCCTTGACCGCGACGACGCCCGGGATCTCGGCGATTCCGAAGATGAGGTCGGGCGGGAGGTTCTGCCCCGTCCGCCCCGGAACGTTGTAGGGGACGATCGGAATGCCCGCGGCCTCCGCAACCGCGCGGTAGTGGGCGAGCATCCCGGAAGCGTTCGGCTTGTTGTAATACGGGCTCACGACGAGAAGGGCGTCCGCCCCCGCCCCGACCGCGCGCTTCGCCCCGGCGATCGTGGTCCGCGTGTCGTTGGTCCCGCACCCCGCGATCACGGGGACGCGGCGGCCGGTCTCCTCGACCACCGTGCGGATCACGAGCGCGTGTTCGTCCGGTTCCAGCGTCGCCCCCTCGCCGGTCGTGCCGCAAGGGACGAGGCCGTGGATCCCCGACTCGATCTGCCACCGCACGAGCGCGCGAAGGGTCTCCACGTCCACCGACCCGTCCTCGCGGAACGGGGTCACGATCGCGGTCATCGCTCCTCTGAGCTTCATCGCCCGCCTCCCTTCACCAGATCCGCAAGGACCTCCTCGAATCCGTGCAACCCGGACTTGCCCCGAGCCCATTCCGCCGCCAGGACCGCCCCGGCCGCGAACCCCGCGCGCCCGCGCGCCCGGTGCGTCAGGACGATCGCGTCGTGTTCGCCGTCGAAGCCCACCTCGTGGTGTCCCGGCTCGAACCCCGCGCGTGCCGCCGCGACCGAGGTCCGGCGTCCGCCGAAGGCGTCGACGACGCCGGCGAGCTTCTTCGCCGTGCCGCTGGGTGCGTCGAGTTTCTGGCGGTGGTGGGTCTCGAACAGCCACGGGTCGTACAGCCCCGTCCCGGAGAGCCTCCGCGCCGCCTCGGCGACGATCTCGAAGAACAGGTTCACGCCGATCGAGAAGTTCGGCGCCACGACCGCCGCCCTCCCCGCCTCGCGCGCGATCGCGTCGATCCCCGCCCCTGCCGGATCCCAACCGGTCGTGCCGCAGACCACGTGTTGCCCCGCGCGAAGCAGGGACGTCACGTTCGACCCGGCGGCGGAAGGCTCGGTGAACTCGAAGGCCACTTCGGCGCCGCGCGCCCCTTCGAGCGCGTCGCCGCGATCGAGCGTGGCGACGACGAGGTGCCCCCGCGCCTGCGCCGCCTTCGCGATCTCGACCCCCATCTTGCCGTGACCGACGATGGCGACCTTCATCCCCCGCCCCCCTCGAAGAAGGTCCGGTGCAGCGAGCGCACGACGTCGGCGAGCCGCGTTTCGGCGACGAGGGCCGAGACGCTCGTCCCCGAGCCGCCGAGCGAGACGAGCGCCGGATCGTGCTCGGCGAGCGCGGCGAGCACGCGGCCCCGGATCCGACCGTCTGTGGCGAGCCCCGAGCCGACGATGCAGACGATCCCCTGCTCCGGGTGGATCTCCACCTCGACCCCGTCCCCCGCGCGCGTCGCGAGACGCTTCGCGTCGAGCCGCCCGGCCACCGCGGCCGCCACGCCGACCTCGGACGAGACCACGAGGTCGGGAACGACCCCTTCGGCCTCGAGCGCCGCGAGCGCCTGGGGCAGGAACCCCGCGTCGATGCGCATCCGCCGCGACCGGAGCCGAACCAGCGTCGCCCCGCCGCGGCTGGCGACCGCGACGAGCGGGGGCGCCCCTTCCCCGGGCTCGGCGACGACGACGGTCCCCGCCCCCTGCGGCCGCAGCGAGTTCAGCACCCGCACCGGGATCCCGCGCGCCACCGCAGGCGCGATCGCCGCGGGGTGCAGGACCTTCGCCCCGTAGAACGCCAGCTCCGCCGCCTCCGCGAACGCCACGCGCGCGCACACCCGGGCCTCGGGACAGACGCGCGGATCGGCGCTGAGGATCCCGTCGACGTCGGTCCAGATCTGGATCTCCGAAGCGAGAAGGGCGGCACCCAGGACCGCTGCGGAGGTGTCGGAGCCCCCGCGCCCGAGGGTCGTCGTGTGCCCCTCGCGCGTCGCGCCGACGAACCCGCCGACGACGGGGATCTCGCCCGCGTCGAGCGCCTCCGTCACGAGCGGTCTCGCCCGCTCTCCGGTGGCCTCGACGTCGGCGGTCGCCGCACCGTGGCGGTCGTCGGTGACGACGAACTCGCGGGGATCGACCCATCGCGAGGGGAGCCCCGACGCCCGGAACGCCGCCGCGACGATCCGGGAGGACATCAGCTCCCCGAACGCCAGGAGCGTGTCCGACGCCCTCGGCGTCCCCTCGCCCAGAAGCCGCACCGAGCGCAGGAGCTGGCGCAGATCCTCGAGCATCCCGTCCACCTGGAGGGTCAGGTCGTGACGCGCGCCCGCGGGCTCCACCGCCCCCGAGATCGCCCAGCGGTGCCGCCGGGCGAGGTCGGAGAGGAGCGGCTCGATCCCCTCGCGGTCCCCCGCCTTCGCGCACGCGACCGCCCGCGCGAGCAGGTCGGTCACCCCCGCGAGCGCGGAGACGACGACGAGCGGCCGCGACCCGGCGCGCGCCTTCACGATCGCGGCGACCCCGAGGATGCGTTCCGCATCCGCGACGGAGGTGCCGCCGAACTTGAGGACGATCACCGGCCGCTCCGCCTCGGCACCTTTCCGAGGGAGGCGAACAGCTCGGCGTTCATGAGCGTCGCCCCCGCCGCCCCGCGCACGGTGTTGTGGGACAACACCTCGAAGCGCAGCGAGAAGACCGGGCAGCGGCGCACGCGACCGACGACGGCGCTCATCCCGCCGCCGGTGTCGCGATCGAGGCGCGGCTGGGGCCGGTCCACTTCGGAGCGCACGACGATCGGCCGTTCGGGGGACGACGGCAGTCCGCGATCGGCGACGTCCCCGCGGAACGAGGCGAACGCCGCGACCGCCTGCTCGGGCGTCGCGTCGCGCTCCAGCTCGACCGACACCGCCTCGAGGTGCCCGTCGATCGTCGCCACGCGGTGGCAATGCGCGGAGACGAGAATCGGCGCCCCGAGCATCTTCCCGATCTCGGATTCGAGCTTCTCCTCCTCCCCGCCGATGTAGGGCACGACGTTGTCGACGACGTCGAGCCCGCGCGGACCGTCAAGGCCGGCCCCGGAGAGCGCCTGCATCGTCGAGACGATCACGCGCTTCACGCCGAACTCCCGATGGAGCGGCGCCAGCGCCAGCACGAGCCCCGTCGCCGAGCAGTTGGGGTTGGTCGCGAGGAAGCCGGGCCAGCCGGTTCGCCTGCGCTGGGCATCGACGAGCGACGCGTGCGCGGCGTTGACCTCGGGGACGAGCAACGGGACGTCGGGGGTCATGCGAAACGCCGACGCGTTGCTCAGGACCGCGATCCCGTGGGCGGCGAGAGCCGGCTCGACCTCCTTCGCCGTCGCGGCGTCGAGCCCGGAGAGGACGACGTCGCACCCGTCGAGGTCGCCGGGGACGCATCTCCCGACGCGAAGCCCGGCGACCGCGGAGGGCATGGGCGTCGGCAGACGCCAGGTCGTCGCTTCGGCGTAGGTCTTGCCGGCGGACCGCTCGCTCGCCGCAACCGCGACGAGGTCGAACCAGGGATGCCCTTCCAGGCGCTGGACGAGGCGCTGGCCCACGAGCCCCGTCGCCCCCACGATGCCGACTCGGTAACGTTCCATGCGGGCATTATCGCCGCACCCGCAAGCTCGGCGTACACTTCCGGCTCGGTTCCGGAGGCCCCCATGACGGACGACTTCTTCTGCTTGCGATTCGCGGTCTGGTACCCCTCGTTCGACTGCGCGTTCCGGACGAAGTTCCAGACCTGTCCGAGCTGCTCCAACTGCGATCAGGGGCGCTTCAACCTGAAGCGCCACGCGGCGGTGCTCCCGCGTGAAAGGGGCTGGTGAAGGTTCGCGGCATCGTCTTCGACCTCGACGGCACGCTCGTCGATTCGTTCGAGGCGATCGCCCGCTCGGTCAACGCCGCGCGAGCCGGCCTGAGCCTTCCCCCCCTCCCGAAGGCGGAGATCACGAAACACGTCGGTCGCGGACTGCACCTTCTCCTCGGCGACCTCGTCGGCCCCGATCTCGCCGATCGCGCCGTCGTCCTCTATCGCGAGGACCACGCGCGCACCTACCTCGGTCACACGAAACCCCTTCCCGGCGCCCTCGAGACGGTGCGGCGTCTCCACGAAGCCGGCATCCGGATGTCGGTCGCGAGCAACAAGCTCTCGACCTTCAGCCGCGGCATCCTCGACCACCTCGGGTTCGGGCCGTACCTCACCACCGTCGAAGGCCCCGACACGGCGGGAGCGACGAAGCCGGATCCCGCGATGATCGGGCGCTGCCTGTCCGCGATGGGCGTCGAGGCGCCGGAGGCGATCTACGTCGGCGACATGCCGCTCGACGTCGAGAGCGCGCGGCGGGCCGGGGTGGCGGTCGTGCTGGTGGCGACGGGAGCGGTGGCGGCGGAAGTGCTCGAGGCGACCGGGGCCGAAGTGGCCGCGGACCTCGGCACGTTCGCCCGACGGGTGACACGCTAGGTCCGCCCTACCGCTCCTCCCGCCTCAGCTGCTCCATCTCGATCTCGATGCGGCGCAGCTCGTCCTGGAGCCGCGCACGCTCCGCGTTGAGGCGCTCGATCTCTTCCTGTCGCACCCCTTGCGGGAGCTCGTGCCCGGTGGGGACCTCGATCCTGAGCGGCTTGCGGTCGCGGACGACGTCGAGGACGACCTTGGGCACCCGCGTCTGGAGGAAGACGCGCACCGCATCGAGCGGGATCCGGACGGTCCGTCCGGAAGCGCGGACGACGACGTCGCCGACCTTGACCCCCGCCGTCGCGGCTTCCCCCTCGAGCTCGACGGCCGTCACGAGGACGCCGGCATCCTCAGGGGCGCCGTAGAACGCGCGAAGCTCCTTCGGGATCGACTCCGTCTCCATCCCCGCGACCGCGAGGCCGCGCGGGACGGCGTCGCCGGCGTACCAGCGTGCGAACGGGAAGGGCTCGGTGCGACGGGCCTGGATTCGAAGCGGCCGCTTCTCCGTGCGCCCCTGGCGGATGACGGTCGCCTGGATCGTGCTGCCGGGTTTCAATGCGCGGATCGCCTCCTCGAGGGCGCGACGGTTGGGGGTGTCCACGCTCCCGAGGGCGACGAGGAGGTCGCCGTCCTTGAGGCCGCCCGCGGCGGCCGGGCCCCCCGGGACGACCGCGACGACCTGCACTCCGCCGTCCACCGCGTCCCCGAAGAGCAGCCCCAGCCACACGTCCGCCGGGCTCGGGGGCGCCGGGGCTGCCTGGGCGGAAGGGGGGCTCGGGGGGGAGACGGGGGCGACTTCCGCCGGGGGAGCGGGTGCGGCCGCGACGGCCAACGCGAGCGATGCGACGAGGATCATGCGTCTCATGGTACGCGCGAGCGGGGGGTTCGGACGATTCGTGCGGGGCTCAGGCCTCGGGGCCGATCAGGTTCCATTGCCAGGCGCGAAGGTCGGGGGTGGCGGCGGGGTCCTCCCCCGCGTCGATCCGGCGCTGGATCGCCTCCAGAAGCGCGCGGCCTCCGATCACCCCCGGCTCGAGCCCCAATTCGAGCGCCACGGCGTCCCTTTTCGACTTCAGGACGGCCACGCGCCGCTCGAACTCGGGGTCGGGGCGAATCCGGCGGTCCTCGAAGGGGGGTGGGAGTTCGTCCTCCGGGACGGCGACCCCCCGGGCGACGGCATCCAGGAGCGCGGGTGCTCCCGACGACCGGACGAACCCGGGGAAGATCCCCTCGACCTTCTCGAGCTCCGAACGGTTCGCCGGCCGCTTGCGGGCGACCGCGACGAGGGCCTCGTCGCGGAGGACCTTGAACGGGGGACGGTCCTTGGCGCGCGCGGTCGCGTCGCGCCAGCGCCAGAGCTCCCGCAGCACCGCCAGCGCGCGGCGGTCGAGGGAGGTCGCTCCCTTGGTTCTCCTCCACGCGTCGGGGGACGGCTCCTCGCCGTTCTTCCAGCGCACAACCTCGATCCGCTCGAACTCCTCCTTCGCCCAGTCGAGGCGGCCGAGCGCCTCGAGGCGGGCCTCGAGGATCGCGGCGAGCGCGTGGAGGTGACGCGTATCGGCGACGGCGTAGTCGGCCATCGCGACGGGGAGCGGGCGGATCGACCAGTCGGCGCGCTGGTGGGCCTTGTCGAGACGGACGTTCAGATGGGCCTCGAGCAGGGGCGCGAGGCCGAAGGCGGTCTCCCCGGTCAGGCGGGCGGCGATCATCGTGTCGAAGATCCCGCGGGGCGCGAAGCGGAAGTCGCGGTGGAGGATGCGGACGTCGTAGTCGGCGCCGTGGAGGATCTTGCGGATCGACGCGTCCTCGAGCGGCCGCCGCAGCGGCTCGAGGTCGATCCCGGCGAGCGGGTCGACGAGCACGTCCCCGCATCCCGCGGTGATCTGCACGAGGCAGACCTTCTCGTGGTAGTGGTGGAAGGAATCGGCCTCGGTGTCGAGCGCGAACGACGAGCCCGCGATCTCGGAAACCAGCGATTCGAGCCCTTCCTGCGTGTCGATCCAGCGAATTCCTGCGTCCACGTTCCGGATGGTAGACTCACCGGCGCTTCCGCGTCGAATCCCGGAGGGGTCCCTTGCGACGGTTGCTCGAGTGGTTCGGAGCGCTGTGGCTTCGCGTCTTCGAGGAAACCGGGCGGTTCTTCTGGGTCTTGGGATCGGCGCTGCGCTGGGCGCCGCGCCGGCCGTTCGACGGCGCCGAGTGGGCGCGACAGATGGTCCGCGTGGGGGTGGACTCGATCCCCGTCGTGGCGCTGACCGCGCTGTTCACCGGGATGGTGCTCGCCCTCCAGACCTACAACGGCTTCGCGCGCTTCAACGCGACCGCGTTCACCGGGACGATCGTGGCGCTGTCCCTCGTGCGCGAGCTCGCGCCGGTGCTCACCGCCCTGATGATCGCGGGGCGCGTCGGCTCGGCGATGGCGGCGGAGCTGGGGAGCATGCGCGTCACCGAGCAGATCGATGCGCTCGAGGCGATGGCGACCGAGCCGATGCACTACCTCGTCGTCCCCCGCGTGGCGGCCTCGACCCTGATGTTGCCCCCGCTCGTGGGGATCGCGAACGCGATCGGGGTCGCCGGCGGGTGGCTCGTCGCGGTGGGCCTTCTCGGGGCGAACCCGGTCGTGTACTGGGAGCGCACGTTCCAGTACCTCGACGGCGAGGATCTCGTCTCGGGGATGGTGAAGGCGGGCGTCTTCGGCTTGATCCTGGGGGTCGTCGGGTGCTCCAAGGGGTACCACACGACCGGCGGCGCCGAAGGGGTGGGGCGCTCGACGACCGCCGCGGTCGTCCTGGCGTCGCTGACGATCCTGCTCTCCGACTTCTTCCTCACGAAGATGCTGTTCTGATGGACGTGCCGAAGATCGAGGTGCGGAGTCTCTGGAAGGCCTTCGGGTCCAAGCAGGTCCTTCGCGGGGTCGACCTCGCGGTCGCTCCGGGCGAGTCGCTCGTCCTTCTCGGCGCGAGCGGCACCGGCAAGAGCGTCCTGCTCAAGCACCTCATCGGACTCATGGCGCCCGACCGCGGGAGCGTCCTCGTCGACGGGACGGACCTGACCCACGCGCCCAAGACGGATTGGCTTCGGTTCCGGCGACGTTGCGGGATGGCGTTCCAGGAAGGGGCCCTCTTCGACTCGATGAACGTCTTCGACAACATCGCCTTCCCGCTGCGGCGGCACGCCTCGATGACGCCGCAACAGGTTGCGGCGCGCGTGTGCGAATGTCTCGCGACCGTCCAGCTCGACGGCGCCGGGACCAAGGCGACCGGCGAGCTCTCGGGGGGGATGCGGCGCCGCGTCGGCTTCGCCCGCGCGATCGCGCTCCGGCCCGAGGTGCTCCTCTTCGACGAGCCGCACAGCGGGCTCGATCCGATCACCGCCGCCGTGATCGACCGCGTCATCGGCGGGATGCGCCGCGAGATGGAAGTGACCCTCGTCACGATCACCCACGACGTGCGCGCCGCGTTCCGCATCGCCGACCGGATCGCGGTCCTCCGGAACGGCCGGATCCTCGCCGACGGCCCGCCCGGGCGGATCGAGGCCAGCGCGGACCCGTTCATCCGGAGCTTCCTCGCCGGGGAGCCGTACGACGACGAAGGAGAAGCCGCATGAACAGCACGGCCAAGCTCGGTGCCCTGATGCTCGCCGCGCTCGTCGCGGTCGCGATCTTCATCCTGAACATCGAGAAGATCTCGATCGGCCGCGCGGGCGACCGGTTCCGGGTGCGGGCCACCTTCCCGTCGGTCGCCGGCCTCGAGCCGAAAACCGCGGTGCGGATCGCCGGGGTGCGGGTGGGCCTCGCCGAGACCATCGCGCTCGAGCAGGGTCGGGCGACCGTCACCCTCGCCCTGGACCCCGGCGTCGTACTTCACGAGGGGGCGCGGGCGTCGCTCAAGAGCATCGGCCTTCTCGGAGAGCTCTACGTGGAGCTCGACCCCGGCCCGCCCGACGCACCGGCGCTTCCGCGCGACGCGCTCATCGTCGGCGCGCCCCCCGCCGGCTTCGACGACGTGATCCGCCAGGCCTCCGACATCGGCGTGGACATCAAGGGGGTCACCTCCTCGCTGCGCGGGGCGATCGGCGGCCCGGAGGGCGAGCGACGGCTCGACGAGATCCTCGAGAACATCCGGGACCTGACCGCGAGCATCCGGGACCTCGTCGCGGCCAACCGGGGGAACGTCGACGCCACGATGGCGAACTTCCGCGACTTCTCCGAGACCCTGCGCGTCGAGCTCCCGAAGCTCGCCGAGCAGCTGAATCGCGTCGCCTCGGACGTCGAGGCCGTCGTCGCCGAGAACCGCGACGACCTCAAGGGCTCGACCGCGAACATCCGCGAGCTGTCGGACAAGCTCAAGACGACCGCGGACAACCTGAACACCATCACCGGGAAGATCGCCCGCGGCGAGGGCTCCGTCGGCAAGCTCGTGAACGACGAGGCGACCGTCCAGCAGCTCAACTCGACCCTCGCGTCGGTGGAGTCCGGGGTCGAGTCCCTCAAGAACACGATCGGTCGCGCCGAGCGCTGGAAGCTCGACGTCAACATGCGCGCCGAATCGCTCCCCCGCGTCGACGACACGCGCTTCACCGTGGGGGGCGATCTCTACACGAACGACCGCCGGTTCTTCCGCGCGGGAATCGCGGACGCCCCCCAAGGCAAGCGGCGCGAGACGCGCGAGGACATCACGACGACCCTTCCCGACGGCACCGAGACGACGGTCTCGAAGTTCACCGTCAAGACCACCGACAACTGGACGTGGAACGTGCAGGCGGGGTACCGGCTCGGGAACACGCGCCTGCGCGCCGGCCTCTTCGAGTCCTCCGGCGGCGTCGGGGTCGACCAGTCGTTCCTGAAGAACCGCCTCGGCCTGACCTTCGAGGCGTACGAGTTCGACCGGGACGAGAAGGCGCCTCACCTGCGCCTCGAGGCGCGCTGGTTCTTCCACCCGAATCTCTACACGTACGGCGGCTGGGACGATCCCGTCTGGTCCGAGCGCCAGTCCGCCTTCGTCGGGGCCGGCATCCGCTGGAGCGACGAGGACCTCAAGTACCTTCTCGGGACGGCCGCCGCGGCCGTTCCCTGATCCACGGAGTCCCACGATGCTCGCACTCGCCTCCTTGTTGCTCGCCGCGGCGTCGACCTCCGCCCCTCCGGAGGCCCGCCTGCTGCGATTCCCCGACATCCACGACGACTTCGTCGTCTTCGTGTACGCGGGGGACCTCTGGCGCGCGCCGTCCACGGGCGGCCCCGCGTGGCGCCTGACCAGCCACCAGGGGACGGAGCTGTTCCCGAAGATCTCCCCCGACGGCCGATGGGTCGCCTTCAGCGCGGAATACACCGGGACGCGGCAGGTCTACGTGATGCCGGCGTGGGGCGGCGCGCCCCGGCAGCTCACCTACTACAACGACGTCGGGCCGATGCCCCCTCGCGGCGGATGGGACAACTGGATCCTCGGCTGGACCTCCGGCGGGAAGATCCTCGTGCGCATGAACCGAACCCCGTGGGGGGAGCGCATGGGGCGTTACTTCCTCGTCGATCCCGAGGGAGGACTCGAGACTCCACTTCCCCTCCCCGAAGGGGGGTCGGCGTCGCTGTCCCCCGACGGGACGAAGCTCGCCTACACCCCCGTCGACCGGGAGTTCCGCACGTGGAAACGCACGATGGGCGGGCGCGCGCAGGACGTCTGGATCTACGACCTGAAGGGGGCGCGCTCCGAGCGGGTCACCGATTGGAAGGGGACCGACAACTTCCCGATGTGGGCCGGGGACTCGATCTACTTCACCTCCGACCGCGAACGCACGCTGAACCTGTACGCCTATGACGTCGCGTCCCGGACGACGCGCAAGGTCACGCGCTTCGACGAATACGACGTGTTGTGGCCGAGCCTCGGACCCGGCGCGATCGTCTTCATGAACGGCGGGTTCCTCTGGAAGACCGACCTCGCCTCCGGCGAGACCGCGAAGATCCCGATCACCCTCGGCACCGACGCCGCGGCCACCGTCCCCGCCTTCAAGGACGTCCAGGGGCAACTCGGCGGCGCCGAGCCCTCCCCGAGCGGCGCCCGCGTCGTCCTCGAGGCCCGCGGCGAGATCTTCACCGTCCCGGCGAAGGACGGCGCCGCCCGGAATCTCACGCAGACGCAGGGGGTGCGCGAGCACTCCCCCGCGTGGTCCCCCGACGGGAAGTGGATCGCCTACCTCTCCGACGCCACCGGGGAATACGAGATCTGGCTTCGTGCGCAGGACGGCACCGGGACGCCGCGTCGGCTCACCCGCGACGGCGACGTCTGGCGTTTCGCCCCGTCGTGGTCCCCCGACTCGAAGAAGCTGGCGTGGGGGGACCGCAAGCGCCGCCTGCGCGTGCTCGACATCGACACCGGGAAGACGACCGAGGTCGATCGCGGCACGCAGGGGGATCTCGACACGTACGTCTGGTCCCCCGACTCGAAGTGGATCGCCTACGAAACCGGCCATCCCAGCCGGCTTCCCGCGATCGCGGTGTGGTCGCTCGAGGCGAATCGTTCCTGGGTGCTCGGCGACGGGTTGACCGCGGACTTCTCCCCCGCGTTCTCCCCCGACGGGAGCCACCTCTGGTTCCTGAGCAACCGCAACTACGAGCTCGCCTTCAGCGCCTTCGAGTTCAACTACGTCTACCGCAACGCGACCGAGGTGCTGGGCGCGGCGCTCGCGGCGTCCGGACCGTCTCCGTTCCCGCTCCGAAGCGACGAGGAGAGCGGGAAGCCGGCCGAATCGAAGAAGAAGGACGAGGCTTCGCCCGCGATCGCGGTGCGCGTCGACCCCGAGGGGATCGTCTCGCGCACGGTGGGCGTTCCGGGGCTCGCGGCCGGGGATTACGCCGCGCTCCGGGCGTCCGAAGGAGCGCTCTGGTACCTCCGGGGAACCGGCGGTCCCGACGGCGAGCGCGCCCTCTGGCGGTACGACCTCAAGGAGCGCAAGGAGGAGAAAGTCACCCAGCCCTGCAACGGGTACGCCCTGTCCGCGGACGGGAAGAAGCTCCTCTACCGCGCGAAGGGCGGCCTGTTCCTCGTCGACGCCAAGGCGGGGGCGAAGGAAGGGGACGGGAAGCTCGATCTCGCGGGGCTGAGGGTGAAGATCGACCCGAAGCTCGAGTGGGCGCAGATGTTCGACGACGCGTGGCGGATCACGCGCGACTGGTTCTACGACGAGAAGATGCACGGGGTCGACTGGCCCGCGATGAAGCGGCGGTACGGGGCGCTCGTGCCCTTCGTCGCCCACCGCGCGGATCTCGATTTCCTTCTCGGGGAGATGCTCGGCGAGCTGGAGGCCGGGCACACGTACGTCGCCTCGGGGGACGAACCCCGCGTGCCGCGCGTCGCCGGAGGGATGCTCGGGTGCGAGCTCGAGCCGGATCCTTCCGGGCGTTATCGCATGGCGAAGATCTACGCCGGCGAGAACTGGGACGAGGCGTGGCGATCGCCGCTCACCGAACCCGGGCTCGACGTCCGCGAGGGGATGTTCCTGCTCGCGATCGACGGGGTCGACCTCACGACCTCCGAGAACCCGTACCGCCTCCTCGAGAGCAAGGCGAACGCGCAGGTCGCGCTTCGCGTGGGCGACCGCGCGGACGGCACCGGCTCCCGTGTGGTCCAGGTGCGCACGATCGCGAGCGAAGGGAACCTGCGCTACCTCGACTGGGTGCGCTCGCGGATGGCCCTCGCCGACCGACTCTCCGGGGGCAGGGTCGGCTACCTGCACCTTCCGGACACGGCGGTCTCGGGGAACCGGATGCTGCAGAAGCTGTTCTACTCGCAGGTCGGCAAACCCGCGCTCCTCGTGGACGACCGGTACAACGGCGGCGGGTTCATCCCCGATCGCATGATCGAGTACTTCAGCCGCCGCACGCTGGCCTATTGGGCTCGCCAGGGGATCGACAGCATGCGCACCCCGGGGTTCGCCCACGACGGCCCGAAGGTGATGCTCGTCAACGGCTACTCCTCGTCGGGGGGAGACGCCCTCCCCTACTTCTTCCGGCTCCACGGCCTCGGCCCGCTCGTCGGCACCCGGACGTGGGGTGGTCTCATCGGCCTGTCCGGGAACCCCTCCCTCGTGGACGGGGGCGCGGTCCAGGTCCCCACCTTCCGGATCTACGACCGCGAGGGGAACTGGGTGATCGAGAACGAAGGGGTCCAACCGGACGTCGAAGTCGTCGATCTCCCCGAGCGACGGATCGCCGGCGGCGACCCGAGCCTGGAGAAGGGGGTGGAGATTCTCCTCGAGGCGCTGGCGAAACGCCCCTCCGGGGACCCGAAGCCCCCGACACCCCCCTCGTACGTGCCCTAGTGGTAGGATCGCCGCTCCGCGGAAGCCCCAAGGAGGTTCCATGCTGAAGAAGTCGGCTGCTGCGCTCGTCCTGCTCCTCGCCGCCACGGCTCCCGCTTTCGCCGCCTCGAAAGCGGGCGTCACGCTCCCCGATACGGTGCAGGTGGACGGGAAGACGCTGCTCCTGAACGGCCTCGGATTGCGCGAGGCGACCTTCCTGAAGATCGACGTCTACGTCGCCGGGCTGTACGTCGAGAAGAAATCCTCCGATCCGGCGGTCCTCCTCGGCCCCGGTCCCAAGCAGCTTCGCATGCACTTCGTCCGCGGCGTCGGCTCCGGGGACCTCGTGAAGAACTGGCAGGAAGGGATCGCCCGCAACGTGAAGGGCGCCGAGGCCGACGCGGTGAAAGAGCGCTTCGACCGGGTCTACGCCGTCATGGCCGATGTGGCGGAGGGCGACGAGATGGTGCTCACGGAGATCCCCGAGAAGGGGGTCACGCTCTCCCTCAAGGGGAAGGACCTGGTCACGATCCCGGGCGCGGATTTCGCGAAGGCGCTTTGGAGCATCTGGTTCGGCACGCCGCCCAATCCGGAGCTCAAGGAAGGGTTGCTCGGGAAGCTCGACTGACCGCCTCGCTCAGGGCCGGGGCCGCGCCGTCAGTCCCTCGCGGACCTTCGCCGCGGCCTCGTTCTCCGGCTCGAGCTCCAGCGCGCGGTTCGCCGCCTTGAGGGCCGCCTTCGACCGGCCTCGCGTCGCCTCCGCCTGGGCGATCGCCGTCCACACTTCGGCGAGGTCCGGCGCGAGCCTGCGCGCCTTGCGGTACCAGGACAACGCGGCCTCCACGTGTCCGTCCGCGGCCTCGAGGTCCCCGCGGACGAGCAGCGCCCAGGGGGTCGCGGCGCGAAGGTCCGCGCTGCGGAGCGCCGCCGCCGCCTCGCGCGGCCGCCCGAGCCCCCGGTAGAGCGCGGCCAGGTTCCCCAACACGGTGGCGTCGCGGGGGGAGATCTCGAGAGCCCGTCGATAGGCGTCGAACGCCCCCTCCAGATCGCCCCGGCGGCGCCGGACGACGCCCAGGTTCCCGAGGGCGCCGACGAAATCCGGAACCAGCCTCAGGGCCTGATCGAGCACGGCGTTCGCTCCTTCGAGGTCCCCCGTTCTCAGCCTGCGGACCGCGAGGTTGTTGAGGTAGATCCCGGTCACCCAGATGTCGTCCAGGAGTCGGATCCCCCGTACCTCGTCGCGACGGAGCCGGTAGAAGTCGTACACGGTCAGCTTGCCGGAATGGGCGTACGCCGCGACGACGTGCGTGTTGACGAGGACGAGGTCCCCCTCACGCTCCGCGCGGGCCTCCCGCTCCACGACGGCCAGCCGAACGGGGATCCCGCGGCTCCGGCCCAGCGCGATGAAGAGGTTCGTGAAGGAGACGCAGTTCCCCCGTCCCGCCTCGAACGCCTCCGCGGCGGTCAGGGAGAGATCCGTGTCGTAGTCGAAGACGTAGTCGCCTCCGTCGAACATCGCCGCCTGCATCGAGGCCAACTGCGCCAGGTGGCTCGTCCCGTAGCCCAGGCGCAACGCCGCCTCGCGGATCGCACGCGTCGGCTCGATCGGGTCGGGGATCGAGGCGGGATCGATTCCCGCCTGGCGCACGACGCGCTCCCACTCGGCGTGGGTCAGGAGGCGGGGAGCCCGGGCCTCGGCGGAGGCGGCCAGCAGCCCCCCGAGGATCCCGGCGAGAAGCAGGCGCCGCATCACGCCCACAGCATGCGAACGCGAGGGGCGGGTGTCAACGCCGAGGGCGGCGAACGGCGCTCGGGGGTCAGTAGGAGCGGTTCGCGAGATCTCGAAGGGAGTTCGGTTCCTCGGTGCGGGCGAACCGCTTCCGGACCTCGATCCCGTTGAACGTGAAGGTCACCTCGTTCACCCGGCCGCCGACGGCGTCGAGGAAGTCCGCCGTGTCATGGAACGGGACGCGAAGGAGCGGGTTCGACAGATCCGCGATCGTCGTCCGCCGGCCGTTCCCGAGCATCGTCAGCCGGACCGACCCCGCGAGCGGCACGATCTCGGTGGCCCCCGCGAGGTTGTCGAGGGTCAAGCTCGCGTTCAGCGGCGTCGCCGTCCATTGCAGTCCCGCCACTCCCCGCTCTCGGACCAGACGCCCCTGGTTCAGCAGGGAGAGGCGATCGGTCAACGGCAACGCGCGACCACACTCGCCGTAGTAACGGGTCGTGGCGCTCAGGTAGTACAGCGACCGGGCCCCTTCGCAGCCGGGATTGAAGCGGTAGTCGTAGGGGTCGTCTTCCGGGACCTCGGGGTCCGCCGCGGTCACGATCGCGCACCCCTGGCGCTCGGGGCTGCAGTAGAGTCCCTGCCAGAACGCGAACTCGTCCGACGTGGTGAACGCGCTGTAGGTGGACAACGTGCGATCTCCGTTGGCCGCCTGGTCCACGTGCCAATAGAACGCGTCGCCGCCGTCGGGCCATTTCGCGATGAACAGGGACTTCCGCTGGATCGCGGCCTTGCCATTCGTGTTGACGACGCCGCTCCCCTGCCCGTTCCGGACCTGGTCGTTGTCGACGATGAGCTCGTAGTCGGTGATCGCGCAGCCGCAGCCGAGCAGGAGGGCCGCGGTCAGCGCCGGCGCCGTCCGGATTCGCATGGTCACCCCCGGGATGGGCGGAACGCTACGCCCGGCAAGGTGAGGCGTCAACGCCCCGGCGGACAAAAAGAAAGGGCGGGTCTTGCGACCCGCCCCTTCGAGGGAAGCCAATCGGACCGGAACTAGAACTTGCGGTTCGAAAGGTTGCGCAGCGAGTTCGAGTCCTCGGTGCGGCCGAACGAGCGCTTGATCTCGATGCCGTTGTACACGAACGAGACCTCGTTGACCGAGCTGCCGTAGTTCGACATGAAGTCGGCGGCCGAGTTGAACAGCACCTTGTTCATCGGGTTGTTGAGGTCGATGATCGTCTGGCGCTGACCGTTCGGGATCATCGTGATCGAGAACGAGCCGGCCATCGGGAGCAGCTGCTGCACGCCAGCCTTGTTGTTGAGGGTGACGGTCGTGTTCATCGGGGTCGCGGCCCACTGCAGGCCCGCAACGCCGTTCTTCGACACGAGACGGCCCTGGTTCAGGAGCGAGAGGCGATCGGTCAGCGCGAGGGCGCGGCCGCACTCCCCGTAGTACCGGGTCGTGCTGGTCAGGTAGTAGACCGAGCGCGCGCCGGCGCAGTTCGGGTTGTAGCTGTAGTCATAGATGTCGACGTCGCCGACCTCGGGGTCGGAGGACGTGACGATCGCGCAGCCCTGACGCTCGGGCGAGCAATAGAGATCGTCCGGGAAGATCGGGTCGCTGCCCGTGCTGAAGTTGTTGTACGTGGAGAGCGTGCGGTCGCCGTTGGCGGCCTGATCCACGAACCACACGGCGTTGTCGGTGCCATCGGGCCACCCGAGGGCGACCTGCGAGGACTGCCGGACGAGGGCCTTGCCGTTCGTGTTGACCACGCCCGAACCCTGACCATTGGACACCTGGTCGTTGTCCGTGATCAGCTCGTAGTTCGAAAGGGCGCAGCCGACGCCCGTGGTCAGAAGGGCGCAAAGGCCAAGATAGAACAGCTTCTTCATGAACTGGCTCCTTTAAGAAGGTCGTGAACCCATCCCAGCGAAACAAAATGTCAAGCTGGCTTCCCCCCTATCCCCGTCCTGCGACGACCGCCCCAGGCCTCACTCCGGAAACGGCCTCGACAGATCCGCGTCAAGGTGCGTGCTTTATACGGTGGGGTTTGTTGCAGGGCAAAAGGAAAGAAGTGACCGAACTTGACTTTATGAGGTCACTTTTAGCCGGTTTTGTAAGCCCGTGCGGATAACGCTTCCGCAGTGCGGAGAGCCATCAATTGATATAGCCAAGTGAGCGCAACGCCTCCCGCAGTTCCGGGGAGATGTGGTAGTCGCGATCCTGTTGGGTGTCCTCCGAGAGCCACGCATCGAGGCGGCGGGCAAGATCGAACACGACCTCGGGGTGGGACGCCGCGAGGTCGGTCGTTTCTCCCGGATCGCTTTCGACATCGAACAGGAGGCGTTCGGCGGGCGCGCCCATCCGGGGGACGTGCACGAGCTTGAATCGGCCCAGGCGTACCCAGCGGCGCTTCCCCGCGATCCCCTCGAGCTCGCGGCGCGACGCGGCCTCTTCGTGCAGGCTCCGGTCGGTCTCGCCGAGACAGGGACGGTCCGCCCGCTCGGTCCCCTCCAGCAGGGGGCGGACCGAGACCCCTCGGAAACGCCCGTCGGCGGGAAGGCCGGCGAAGTCGAGGACGGTGGGCGCGACGTCCAGGCTCCGCGTCGAGAAGGGAACCCTCGTCCCCGGGGCGATCGACCCGGGAAGGGCCACCGCGAACGGGATCGCGATCTCGGCCTGCGTGCCGAGGTCGCCGTGTTCGAAGAAGTACTGCTGCTCCCCGAGCGACTCCCCGTGGTCGGCGGTCACGACGACGAGCGTCTTCCGGTCGAGCCCCTTCTCCGCCATGGCCGCGAGGAGCTTCCCCAGGGAATCGTCGGTGTAGCGCAGTTCGGCGTCGTAGAGATTCACGAAGGCGGAGATCTCGTCCGGAGGCATCCGATTCTGGAAGATGAGGGGGCCGATCGTCCGCCTTCTCGCGGAGAGATCGTCGTAGACCTGCCGCGGCCGGGGATCGTCGGGGCCGAAGGCCGAGCGCCACCGTTCGGGGGGATCGTAGGTCCAGTGAGGGTCCATGACGTGGACCCAGAGGAACCACGGCCGGTCCTCGCGCGACGCCTCCACGATCCAGCGCCAGGCCTCCCCGAGCGACTGCTCGGCGAGGGGGTGCGCGCGGAAGTCGTCGAGGTAGTCGTCGAACCCCTGCTCGAAGCCGCTGCGTTTCACGAGCCGGGGATGGGTCTGCACCGCCCCCGTGCGGTAACCGGCCTCTCTCAGGATCTCCGCGAGGGTCCGGCTCTCCGGCTCGAGGGGCATCAGGATGTTCCGGGTCCCGTGCTCGTGCGGATAGGTGGAGGTCAGAAGCGAGGCGAGCGACGGATTGGTGCGTGGCGACACCGTGTGGTGCCGCTCGAAAAGCGCCCCGGTCGACGCCCACGCGTCGAAGTTGGGGGTCGTCTTCCGGGCGTACCCGTAGGCGCTGACGTGGTCCGCCCGCGTCGTCTCCAAGGTCACGAGGAGGACGTTTCGCCCGTTCCCCTGAACCGGTCGGGAGCACCCCGCCCCGAGCGCGAGCAGCACGATCGCCAGGAGCCGTCTCACCGGGGGCTCCACCGGGCCAGCGCCTGCCGGTTCGCCCCGGTGTCCCGGAGCACGAGCACGATCTCGGGATCGGTCGGCAGCGGCGCGAGCCAACCCGCCTCCCCTCCGATCGCCCGCGCGAGCGGGGCGTCGGCGTCGAGAAGGAGCCAGCCCAGGTCGTAACGCGTCGTCGCCTCGGCGAGGCGCTCGCTCCAGCCGGGGGCGGCGTCGTGGATGGGCATCCACACGTCCCGTCGGAAGGTCGTGTACAGGTCGTTCCGCCCGTCCATGAACACGCGCTCCTCCGGGTACTGCCGGAACATCAGGAAACCGCCGAAGCGATAGGCGTTGAACCCGTTTCCCTCGATCCGCTCGGCGGCGAGGAAACGTACGGCGCGTTCGGGCATCGGACGAGTCATCCGCTCCTCGAACCTCGGGATCGGGGAGACGAACTTCGCCCCCGAGAGCGCGACCGACGCGATCGCGAGCCCCCCGAGGAACGACGGGCCGCTCCAACGGGCCCGTCCGAGCGCGGCCAGCAGCGTGGGCACCAGGACCAGCGAGGCGAGCGGCAGGTGGCGGATCGCGGTGGTCAGCAGGAGGAGGGACGCCGCGAGCCTCCCCCACTCCGAGAAACGACGCTCGCCTCCCCGGACGGTCGCGACGACGGCCAGCAGGAGCGCGCCGCAGAACAGCGGGAGGCGCAGGAAGTTCGGCCGGGTCCACTCGGCGTTCCCTTCGTGGATCTCCGGACGGAGGACGTAGAGGAAGGGGTGGGTCACCTGCAACCACCCGTGGGGGTTGAGGCAGGCCGCCAACGGCATGAGGAGCACGGTGAGCGCGAGCCTGCGCGCCCGCGGTCGGTCCCGCTCGAGGAACGCCCCGATCGCCTCGGCCGCCACGAGGAATGGCGCCACGATGAACGCCGCGTGGAGATTCGCCCAGATCGCGATCGACCCGAGGATCGCCGGAACCGCCCAGCGCGCCCCGCCGCGGTCGCGCTCGAGGAGGTACAGGAGAACGGCGATCCCGAGGTAGGTGAAGATCTGCGGGCGCACGTCCCAGAAGAGATTCCCGAAGGTCAGGAACGCGGCGAGAACGACCCCGACCGCCCGCGCCGCGGCGCCGATCCCCATGCGCGCCATGGTGGCGGAGAGGAACGCCAGCGTCGCGGCGAGGACGAGCGCGCGCATTCCGACGAGCGCGACGCGCCCGGAGGGGGCGATCTCGAGCACCCCCGAGGCATCGCGCGCCGTCGGCGCGATCGCCGCGGCGAGGAGCTGGAACCCCCACTCGTTGTCGTGCCACGGCGCGTCCCCGAAGGTCGCCGAGCCGACGCCGCGCGAGGGGATCTCCCCCGCGTCGAGGATCCGTTTGCCGATGGCGAGGTGGTAGTAGGCATCGACGCTGGAGATCGGAAAGAGCGCGAGCCATGCCATCGCCGCGATGGCGACGGCGGGGAGGAGGCGCTCGAGGGTCGGCCGGGGATGGTCCATCGGGGGGAGGAGTATCTACGCGGACCGGCGGCCGGATGCAAGAATGCGCCGATGCGAAGGTGGCGGGCGCTCCCCTGGCTTCTCTCCGCGATGCTCGCGGTGCGTTACGGCCCGGCGTTCGCCTCGTCGCCGCTCCTCCAGGGCGACATCCCCGGCCACCTCGAGACGATGCGCTGGTACGCGGAGCACGTCTGGCCGCTCCCCTGGGGATGGGATCCGCGCTGGCTTCTCGGAACGCCGGTCGGGATCCTCTACCCGCCGCTTTTCCACTGGCTGGGCGGAGGGCTCGGCAAGCTCGTCGGCGTGGACGCCGCGATGAAGCTGCTGGTCTTCGTCGCCGTCGTCGCCCTGCCTCCCGCACTCGCCGCGGCGGCGCGGGGCTTCGGCCTGCGGGC
>DASVAW010000079.1 GCA_036376135.1 Candidatus Polarisedimenticolaceae bacterium
CGGCCATCGCTCGAGCGCGCGGTGGAACGGCGTCGGGTTCAGGAACGAGACGAGGTGCAGCGCCAGCCAGTCGGTCGGATCGCTCGGAGGCATCGGGGCGTCTCCGAGGAGGCGGGGAGAAGATCGGCCGCGCGGAGCGGAGGGCAAGGAAGTGGGTTGCGGGGAGGGAACGGGAGCTTCCCGAACACTGGGTTCGTCGCGAAACGTGAAGCGCGCGCCCTCGGCGTGCGGGGCGAGCGTGACCCATGCCACGTGAATTCACCTGCGCCCGCCGTGCAGAATGTGTACGACATGCAGCATCGTCCGGGAGGGTTCTGAGATGCAAGTTGCCGCCCTGATCATTGTTGCGACCGCGGCGATACCGGGTGCGCCGGGCGGAGATGGATCGGACAGCGCCTGTGACCCGATCTCGGCGATGCACGCTCTGGACGGGACACCCGTCGGGAAGCTGAACCTCCCGGCTTTCGAGTGCTTGCAGTCATCCACGGCGACGAGCGCATGGAGTTGTGCCGAGTTGGCTCGGCGGCTCGGGTCGTATCCGGGCGACCAGTATGCGAGTTTTGCATACATCCCTGGATCCCCCGCCACCGAGCAAGTGGTGGGCATCCGAGACTCCGGCTTCTGTCGACGCCACCTGCGTGACGTCCTGACGCTCCTGGCCGGTACGCCGGGAGGGGCGGAACTCATCCGGACCCTGACGAAGGAGGAGATCTCGGCGCACGCGGAGATCCTCGAATTCTGGCTGCGCAATGCCGATCTCCAGATTGCCGGGGACATCCTGCGACGTGCAGCTTCGGTTCACGCAGAAGCCTTCCTCGATTCGGCAGCACACTACGTGGCTTCGAGGCAGTCGGTCGATCAAATCATCAACGCCGGGGACGAGCGACGCGAGTGGTCCCTGGTGGCTGGAAGAGCCCTTCTCGATCTGGGAGCGGGGCGACGATCGAAGGAGCCCGGAATCCGGGCCGGGCTGGAGCGGTGCATCGAGATCATCGAGTCGCTACAGGACGACGAGATGCTTCGGGGGCGCAGAAGCCCCCAAGAACTTCGCGATCAGATGGTCGACGAACTCCGAACGGCTCTGAAGAGCGAAGGCGAATGACGAGTGCATACCAAGCCTGTGCGCTCCGGCACCGGCTCGTCGTGTTTCACGAGAACAGGGACTTCGAGGCGTTGACTCGCGTTTGACCCCTCAAAGTTCGATCGGTGCGCTGAAGAGTTCCACGCCACCGGACCGCAGACTTGAGCGGAGTCGAAAATCGCCGTGAGTGTTTCCGACCGCGGGTGAAAATCGCCGAGCCCACCTAACAAGGATCCTCCCCACAAATGGCGATCCTCGCGTATATTGCAGTGCGGAATCCGTGTAAGTGCATATCGGGAAGGTACTTAGCTGCATGTTGGTGGCCGCGCTGTCCGGGTCGGCGGGATATTCCACGCCCCCGAGTTGCCCCGACGCCGCCGCGACCGACGCCGAGGGGAGATCGCGCTTGGGCTGGTGCCTCTACAAGCAGGGGCAGTTCGAGGCCTCGCGAGGCGCCTTCGAAGGCGCCCTCGCCCTCGCTCCCGGCGACGTCGACGCGCGCATCGGGCTCGGCTACGCGAAGCTGCAGACCGGAAGCCCCCTCGATGCCCTCGCGCTCTTCGAGGCCGCGATCGTCGCCCGCCCGAACGACGCCGACGCGCAGCAGGGGTTGAAGCTCGCCCTCGAGCGCACGGCCTACCTCAACGGCGAGACGCGCCGGCGTCCGGACGCCTCGCCCGACGCGCCGCTCGTCGTGAACGCCCGCGCGCTCGCGGACACGATCGAGATCCGCGCCGCCGACGGGAGCTGGAAGCCGATCTTCCTCAAGGGCGTGAACCTGGGGGCGGCGCTTCCGGGGAAGTACCCGACCGAGTTCCCGACCGACGACGCGACCTGGCGCGCGTGGCTGAAGACGATCGCCGATCTCGGCGCGAACTGCGTGCGCACGTACACGCTCCTTCCTCCCTCGTTCTATGCCGCGCTCGCCGCGCACAACGCGGCGGCGCCGACGAAGCTCTGGCTCGTGCAGGGGGTGTGGACGGAGCTCCCCGACCGCCACGACTTCTCCGACGCCGCGTGGGTGGCGTCGTTCGAGGCCGAGATTGCGCGCGTGATCGACGCGGTGCACGGCGACCTCGTCCTGCCGCCCCGCCCCGGGCACGCCGCGGGGATCTACACGACCGACGTCTCCGAGCACCTGCTCGCCACGATCGTCGGGCGCGAGTGGGAGCCTTTCGCGGTCGTGGACTACGACGCCATGAAGCCCGGACCTTGCGAGTGGAAGGGTGCGTGGTTCGAAACGAGCGGCGGGCGCGCGATGGAGTGTTTCGTCACGCGCATGCTCGACTTCGCCGCGTCGTACGAGGCGCGTCGCTACCGCGCGCTGCACCCGCTGACCTTCGCGAACTGGCCGACGCTCGATCCGCTCACGCACCCGACCGAGGCGAACCGCGCGGAAGAGGACGCGTGGCGGAAGAAACTCGGCATCCCGTACCCCGAGGTCCTCAAGGAACAGCCCTGGGACAACGACGCGATCGCGCTCGACGCGACCCTCGTGCGTCCCAC
>DASVAW010000080.1 GCA_036376135.1 Candidatus Polarisedimenticolaceae bacterium
GTTGGAGGCCCGCCGCCAGGGCGGTGACCCCGTGGCGATCGTGGGATACGCCGACGGCGTGCAGGTGTTCCTGCCCCTGATCCTCAGGCGATTCCCGCTCGACGCGGGATCGTCGCGTGTGATCCTCGACGCGACGTCGCCGTACGGTTACTGCCCGCCGATCGTCTCGGCGGGAGCGGCGTCGTCCCGCGAAGCCGGCGCGCGGGCGATCACCGCGGCGATCGAAGGGTTGAAAAGCTTGGGTGCCTGCTGTGCGTTCATCCGAATGCATCCGCTGTTGCCGACCCCCCCTTGGGCGCTCGAGTCCTGCGGGACGCTCGTCACGCACGGGCCCACGGTCTACATCGACCTCCGGCTCAGCGACGAGGAGATTCGGCGACAGACGCGTCCGAGCGACCGTGCGAACCTCCGTCGGCTGGTGGGTGATGGCTTTGTCGCGAGAGTCGACGAAGGATGGACGCGGTTCGACGACTTCCTGCGAATCTACCGGGAGACCATGGCCCGCGTCGGAGCGAGTCCCGACTACTATTTCGAGGATCGCTACTTCCAGGACCTCAGGGTTGCCCTCGGCACGTCGCTGAGCCTCATCGTGGTCGAGAAGGGCGACGACGCCGCGGCGGCGGGTCTCTTCACCGAAACCTGCGGCATCGTCCAGTTCCACCTGTCGGGGACGGACGAAGCCTTCCGGGAGGATGCCCCGAGTCGCCTCATGCTGGACTTCGCCACGAAGTGGGCGAAAGACCGGGGCAATCGGTGGTTCCACCTCGGCGGCGGATTGGGGGGAAGGACCGACTCCCTCTTCGGTTTCAAGGCGGGATTCTCCAAGCTCCGAGGCAACTTCTCGACCTGGAGAATCGTCACGTCCCCGGAAACCTACGCGGATGCGGTCCGCGCCTGGCGGACCCGTTACGGCGCCGCCGCGGAACCCGGCGACGCCTACTTCCCTGCCTACCGGAGTCCGGCACCGGCCGTCACGGACTCGACGGATTCCCGTCGGCGCGTCGACCGCTGAGGGGGTACGGCGAATTCGCCTCCGATCGCACGATCACTTCACGTCGGTGCGGTTTACGTTGGTGACGGTTCCTGGTGAGGGATCGGAGGTACCCCCTCCCTGCAGCTCGATGGCGCCGATGTCGCAGCGACCGTCCGATCGCGGGTTGCCGAAGTAATCGTTCGCCGGGCACGGGAACGAGGCGTTGTTGACGCCGGCGTTGACCTGCGGCGCGGACACGTTGAGCGGCCTGAAGTCCGATGCGGAGTAATTCATGAACTGCGGCGCGGCGTCCGTGCCGTTCAGGTCCTTCCCGTGACTGCGCCATTCGGCAAGCGTGCGGTATCTCGTGCTGCCGTCGCTGCCGACGGTGCCACCGGACGGCCGATGAATGAGATTGTAGTCGGAATGGCAGCACGGGCTGGGCTCGGCCGCGGCGTTCGAGGTGCTCAGCCCCACGCCATAGGAACCACTGGGCTTCCCGTCGTAGATGATGTTGTTGTAGACGCGAAAGTAGTCGTATTCCGTTCCGTCGTCGGCGACCTCGGGAGCGATTCCGTCGTTGCATCGGGAGTCCGCTCCGGGGTTCGGAGCGAGGACCGCCAATTGCTGTTGCCAACCGAGGCCCTTTCCGACGACGGTATTGTTGCGAATGACGACATCCTCGAAGCAGTAGCTGTCGAAGAGCGACGACTGGAGGATCTCGTCGCTGCAACCCGGGCCCGTATCGATGTCCGCGATGTTGTTCTCGATGACGGCGCCCAGGACGTCGTCCATCTCCCAGCAGCCGTGGTTCGTGGCGTTCGTGCACTTGTTCCGACGGACCGTCACGTTCGTGAAGTTGCGGATTCGAACAGGATTCTGCCAGTGGCCGAAGTCGTTCTCCTCGAAGACGAGATTCGAGTCGGCGGCGCCGGTTCCGTTCCCGCTGATGTTGAAGATGTCCGAGGAGTTCGTCGTGTCGAAGTCGCACCGGGAGTGGGTACCGCACGCCGGAGCGGTTCCCCCGTCGCCCCAAGGGCCGGCGGCGTAGGTTTCGCCCCCGTTGATGCAATGGGGGTAGTGGTGCGCCCAATTGCCCTTGACGGTGACGTTGCTCGCCGTCTGAACGATGAATGCATACTCCTGGGCCCCTGGCTTCACCTCGACGCGGTTGTTCTGGAAAGTGACCCCGGTATTGCTCGTCGCGTGCGTGAAGCGTCGGCTCGCGTTCATGCGCACCTTGAAGCCGTCGACCACCCAGTTGTCGCCCGTGATCAGGAACACCGGCGTCGAGCCCGGATTCGCGGTCAAGTCGATCCGGGCGGCGTGGCGATTGGTGGCGCGGATCGCGCAGACGCCCGCCCCCGTCCCGCAGTTCCGAGACGCCTCGATCTGCGGGGGATTCGTATACACGCCGTCCCCGACCGAACACACATCTCCGTTCGCGGCGATGCGCGCAACGCACTGGGAGAGCGTGCAGGGCGCCGCGGCGGAACACGTGGTGCCGCTCCCGTTGGGAGACGCGTAGTAGGTCGCGGCCATCACGGTGGTCGCGAGCATCGGCGTCGCCAGTAGAAGGAGAAGGCGTCTCATCGTTCAGATCCCCTTTACCACGGTCGCGAAGGGCGAGTCGAACTCCATCGACACGTCTCGTCGGAACGCACGCCAGCCCGGAGCCCGCGAGCGGCCCCCGGAGGGGCCCCGGCCACGATGTCGTCGGCCCGGCACCGGACTCTCGCATCTGACGGTAGTGCAAGTACCGCGCCCGATCGTGGAAGCCACGGCTCCGTCATACTTCCCCTAGGACTTCCCGGAAGCCACGATGCTGATGTAAGAACTACATTTCTGCAACCCGTCCGGTGGACGCCGAGGCCGGGTCCAGGTGGGCTTCCGTCGCCGATCGGGTTGCGTCGGCCCTGCGGTCGACGTCCCCGCGTCCCCCCGCTTTCGCCGTCGCTCGACGGCGAAGCGGGCCAGCGCGCCTCCCAGCACCCAGATGTAGGCCATCACCTCGCGGTTGCGGAAACGCGTCCCCGACGTGTCCAGCAGCGCCAGGCACAGGATCGCGCACATCAGGCCCAACGCGACGTCGCGCACGAGGCCGCCATCGCGTCCCAGCCAGACGCGAAGTGCGGTGAACCCGAGCAGGCCCAGCAACCAAAGGTAGGCCGCGATGCCCACCAGGCCTTCCTCCGCCAGGAACTCGACCCACATGCTGTGGGCCGCCTTGGGCTCGCCATCCGCTGCGTACCGGGCCCACCGGTGTCTGAACGACTGGAAGCCGTGACCGAAAATCGGGGCCTCGGCCACGATCGTCGGCAGGGCCTTCCATTGATCCAGGCGCACCTGCGCCGAATCCTCGAGCAACTGATCGTCGGTACTCTGCCGGCCTTGGAACGTGTGCTGGACGCGCTCGACGACCTTCTCCGGAAGCCACAACGGAGCGGTGAGCGCAACCGCAAGGACAAACGCAACCGCCCGGGCGCCGCGCAGCAGGGCCAGCGCGCTCAGCCCCAGGAGCAACGCCAGCCACGAACCGCGCGAGAGGGTCATCAACAACGCCCCACCCATCGCGGCGACCAGGGCCATGTATCCGAGGCGCACGCGGAACTTCAGGTCCCGGCCGAGCAGGACGGCAACGAAGATCAGGATCATCATCGCCAAAAAGCCGCCGAACAGATTCGATTGCCCCGCGACGAGTCCGACGGCGCGATTCCGTTCGAGCATCAGGCCCCGAAGCAGTGTGTCCCGGGTCAGCCAGAGCGCATGCAAGGAAACGAGCGTGCACGTCAGCGCGATCAGGTTCAGCGCCGTGCGCAAGTGCTTTTCCGTGTGGATGAGGCGGAAGGCGATCGGCGCCAGGAATACGAAGAAGATCTGGTTCTTGACGGAGGCCAACAACTCGGCGGCCTCGCCCACGCCGGACAGGTAGCTGCGCACGCCAGAAACGGCCATGACGATCGCGTAGTAGGCGACGGGCAACGTGAACGGGTTCTCGGGCGCGGGTTGCTCCTGCTGGCGCTGGCTCGTCACCCCGGCCGCGAAGAGCGCGCCGATCACGATCGTCTCCGCGTTCAGACCGGGAAGCGGGAACATGGTCGCGGGGATCAGGTCCAGTACGGGCATCCCCAGCAGGAACACAAAGAGAGTCCGCTCGGGCGCCGTTCGGTAGAACGAGACGAAGATCAAGCCGAACATCGCGAAGATCGCGAACTTGACCGGCGGATAGGGGAGGAGCCACGCGACGGCCATCGCGAGCGCGCAGACCCAGTAGAACCAGCGCGGCATCGTGCCTCTCCTCCCACGCGGTCGCCGGCGGCCCGACGCTACCGATGGGTCTCCCCAGACTCCCCGGAACAAACGGACTCGTACAGCGCCGCAGTGGCCCCGACCATCCGCGGGATGCTGAAACGATCCGCCACGGCCCGGGCGGCGGCGCTACCGAGCTCCTGCCTGCGCGCGGCATCGAGTCCCAATCGGACGATGGCGGAAGCGACGCCAGCCACGTCTTCCTCGCCGACGAGGCACCCGGTCCGGCCGTCCTCCACAAGCTCGCGATTACCGCCCACGTCCGTCGCGACGACGGGCAGGCCGCAGGCCATCGCCTCGAGCACGGCGTTCGAGCAGCCTTCGCGCTCCCGGGAGAAATGTACGTAGACGTCGAGGCAGGGGAGGACCGCCTCGACGTCGCCGACGAAACCCGGCATCTCCACGCGTCCTTCGAGTCCCAGCGTGCGCGCCAGCTCCGCGAGGCCGCCGCGGTCCGGCCCGTCACCCAGCAGGACCACGCGGAGCCCCGGTACCCGGCTCGCCGCGGTCGCGCAGGCCCGAAGCACTTCGGACTGGCCCTTGTGCGGCACCATCGTTCCCGTGTGTCCGACGACGAATGCGTCGGGGGGCCAGCCTCGCTCCGCGCGCCTCCGCTCCCGATCGGCGAGGGGCTTGAACCGAGTCGTGTCGACGCCGTTCGGGATGACGACGATCTTCGACGGCGGCAGGCCGCTCTCCTCGATGAGGAAGCGACGAATCGCGTCCGCATTGGCGACGATGCGAACGCTCACCCTGGCCAACAGCCGCTCGAGCGCATGGTGATGGGACCGTTTCCAGACATTGACGCTCCGCTCGGAGCTGATGACACGCACACCCGGGGCCGCGATCGCGGCGAGTCGGGTGCGCCAGTTCTCGGAGAACAGGAACGAGTGAACCACGTCGGGCCGCCGGGACCGAAGCAACCTCGCGAGCCCGATCAGCTGCCCCGGCCCGAGCCGGAGCGTTCGCCGGAGGGTCAGGACCTCGATGCCCGCCTCCCGGAGTCGCTGGTAGTGGGCGCCGCCGTGTCGGGACAGCGCGCGATCCGGCACCAGCGAGACCACGGCGGTTCTGAAACGACGCGGGTCAAGGTGCCTCGCGAGCTCGGTGATCTGTCGCTCCGCGCCTCCCCCCGAACCGAGGTAACCCGACACGAGCAGGATGCTGAGCGGCTCCATCGTCACGGATTCCCTCGGCGCGGGCGACCGGTCGCCCGGCGACCCGGCCAAGGCGTAACGGGGATACCGGGTGCACGTCCGGACATCGGACGGTAACATAAGCGCACGCAGATACGGATTGCGGTCCAGGGAGGTAACGACGTGCGTGGAAGGGTGGGAGTGGGCCTTCTCTTTACGGCAAGTGCGCTGGTGGGCTGCGGAGGCAAGGAGACCATGGCACCGGGACGGTCGGAGGCGTTGCTCGCGGGGCTTTCCGCGGAAGCCAAGTCGAGTCTGGCCGCCAAGAAGGTCTACTTCGGCCACCAATCCGTGGGGTACGACATCGTCAAGGGCATCGAGGATCTTCTCGACCGCGACCCGACCCTCGGCATTCGAATCATCGAGACCGGGGATCCCGAGGCGCTAGGCGCGGCCTGTTTCGCCCACTCGAAGAGCGGGGTCAACAAGCAGCCGTGGGTCAAGATCGAGGCCTTCGAGAAGGCTCTCGATTCCGGCCTCGGCGGCCGTGCGGACATCGCATTCTTTAAATTCTGCTACGTCGACTTCACTCCGGACACCGACCTGGCGAAGCTCTTCAACGACTACAAGGCGACGATGGCCGGCCTGCGTCAGCGGCATCCGGGAACGAACCTGGCGCATGTGACGGTCCCGCTGACCACGGTGGAGGCAGGGCCGAAGGCATGGGCCAAGCGGATCCTGCGGCGGCCGCTCGCCGGGGTCCGCGAGAACGTGATCCGTAGCCGATTCAACGACATGCTTCGCGCGGAGTATGTCGGGAAAGAGCCGATCTTCGATTTGGCGAGCGTGGAGTCCACCTACCCGGACGGGAGCCGTCGGAGTTTCACCCGGGACGGGACCAGCTACCCGGCGTTGATCGCGGGTTACTCCCATGACGGGCGCCACCTGAACGAAGTGGGGCGCCAATGGGTCGCCGCGCACCTGTTGAAGTTCCTCGCGGAGCTCCCCACGAACGCGGCGTCACCGCCGATCGGTTCGGCGCACGTTCTCGACGTCGGTGGGGGCGGTGCCCCCGCCGCTCCCCGGGGGGCTCGACAGGAAGGGTGAGTAGGTCACGGGCCCCGTGACCTGGTTCGAAGGATCGACGTCGCCCCACCAGTTGTTCTGGGCCTGCATCGCCACCGTGGTGAGGTTGTGAAAATCGAGCGTCGTATCCGACGACGAGCGATTCCCGGTGAGCGTGTTGTTGCCCGAGGAGGAGCGGATCGCGCCGTCGAGCGTCTGGGAGCCACCTCCGGCGTCCACCACCGCGCTCTGCCCGACCGCGATCCCGCCGTAGCCGGGAATGGGGTCTCCCCCCGTGGAGCCGCCGCCGTTGCCCGTGAACGTGTCGTTCTGTACGAGGCATCGCGACGAACCGGAACATTGCAGTCCGCGCAGTGAATTCCCGGAGAACGTGTTGCCGCCCAGCGAGATGTAGTGCGCCGCCCCCGTGATGCGAAGTCCGCGCGTCGTTCCGGTCACGGTGCTGTCCTTCATGTAGAGCGCGATCGGCTCGGTTCCCCCTTCGTCACCGATGTACGGACCTCGCGCTGTGAACAACGATGACGGGGGATCGGCCGCGTTGAACGTGACGCGCTCGAGGAGGAACCGGCCTCGGGCGCTGCTTCCCGACATCCGGATGTGCGAGGACGAATTGGAGATCGTCGTGTCGTAGATCTGCATGTCCCAGTTCGTCCCGCCCAGGGGCTCGTTGCCATAGGCCTGGATGTTCTTGTCGCAGGCATTGAGGAATGTGGAGTTGCGTATGACGACGTTCGAGCCTCCCGGGTTCGAGAGGACCTCGTCGCCCGGCATCACGCCGGTGACGCCGTCCAGCTCGGCGCCGCTCGCCTCCATACGCACGCCTTCCATGAAGTAGCGATACGTGATGTTCTTGAGTTTCGAACCGCTCCCCCGGATCTGAAGCACCCACATCGACGTGGTCCCATCGTTGGTGTCGGGGCACGCGTTCGGCAGGTTGTCCCCGTCGGGGTCGCAGTTCGCACCGCCGCAGAGGTTCGTGATCGCGTCCCACCACGGGGGCGTCATGTCCAGGCTCACCTTGTTCTCGCCGTCGATCACGACGTTGGAGGCTGTGATCACGCGGTAGCCGTAGCGTCCCGGAGTGATGGGGATGATGGTCCCCGGGGCGCAATTGAAGGTGATCGTCGTATTGCCGCCGGCGGCATTGGCGTCGGCGATCGCCCTCTCATAGGCCGCCTCGGTGCAGTCGATCCGCTGGGCAGCGACCGGCGAGGCCACGACCAACGCCAACATCCATCCCGCGAACTCCGCGCCTCGACGTCTCACGGTTGCTCCATCACCCACGGATTACGATTTCGAAGCCTCGGACACCGGATCGAACCCCGACGACCGGCCGAACCATCGCCGGGTTGGACCGGGGCCGCCCGAAGGCCGTCGGCGGCCGGGGCGACAGACGCTTGGCGATGCAAGACAAAGGCCAGCTCACGGACCGACCCCACCGCTCGGTCCTGGCGCACTAAGCATAGGTGATAGGGTAAGTTGTCGCGGGCATCGGCTTACGGTGGAGCCTAATCCTTGTCAGGTCGAATTCGAGAGTTGCTCGGGCACTTTCTCACCTACGGTGTGGGTCAGATTCTCGGGAAACTCGTCGGTTTCCTGCTCCTGCCGCTGTACACCCGTGTCCTGACTCCGCAGGACTACGGTGTCCTTTCGCTGCTTGCCGCCTATTCCGCGGTCCTCTTCGTGCTGATCAGCGTGGGTTTGAGCACGGGCATCTTCAGGTTCTACCTGGATTCCGACGAGCCGACGCACCGCAACGCGGTACTGACCGCGGCCCTCGCGATCATGGGCGCGATGGCCCTGCCCTGCGCGGGACTCGTCCTGGCCCGTAACGTCTCGGCGGAGTTGTTGACCGGGAGCTCGCAATGGGGCGGGCTCGTGGCGTTGGTGACGGTCACGACCTACCTGGAGCTGCTCCTCAAGCTCCCTTACTGCGTCATGCGCGCGCGGCAGGAGTCGTTTCGGTACGCCTTGGCCAATCTCGCGCAGACGCTCCTCGACATCGGCCTCACGTTCGTCTTTGTCGTGTCCTTGAAGATGGGCCCGGCCGGGATCGTCTGGGCGCAGTTCTGGGCGACCCTCGCCATCGCGGCGTTCCTCGCCCGCTCGGTGCTGCGGGACTACCGCGTCGTTTGGCGGGACGCGCTCCTTCGCGGACTGCTGCGGTTCGGAATACCGCTCATCCCCGCCGGACTTTCGACGTTCGCCCTGACGTTGAGTGATCGGTACTTCCTGAAGGCGTACGCTTCGCTCAACGAGTTGGGGCTGTATTCGGTCGGTTATCGCTTCGGGCAGACCATCACCTTCGTGGCCATGGCGTTCCAGCTCGTCTGGTCGCCGTTCATATTCGCAAACCAGAAGCAGGAGGACGCCGGACCTCTCTTTGCCCGAGTGGCCACCTACTACGTCGTCGGTCTCGGCTTGGCGTCGCTGGGCCTTCACGTCTTTGCGCGAGAATTGACGTTGCTCATGACCGGACCGCAGTTCCGCGAAGCACACACCGTGATCGGCATCGTGGCGCTTTCGCAGTACTTCCTTGCGCTGACGAACGTCGCAACCGCGGGCGTGCTGATCCGGCAGCGTACTTCGCTCGTGGCGATCATCGTGACCTTCGCCGCTGCGATCAACGTCGGGCTGAACTTCTACTGTGTGCCCCGGTGGGGGATGATCGGGGCCGCGTGGACGACTCTGATCGCCTACGCGGTGCAACTCGTCGTCACCGTAGTCGTCTCCCAGCGCGTCTTCTCGATTCCCTTTGAGGTCCGGAGGATCCTCGGTTTCGCGGCGCTCGCGGCGATCGTCGCGGCGATCAGCGTCCTTCCGGACACCGGGCGGCCGTGGTTGGACGTCGTGCTCAAGACGACGATGTTCGCGGTATTTCCGGTGGCCGCCGTGGCGGGCGGGTGGTTCGACGACAGGGAACGGCGACAACTCGCCGGATTCGGTCGTACCGCACGCGCGATGCTGAGCGCGTCGACCCGCTCCTTCTGGCGGCGGAGGTCGAAGTGAAGCGCGTGCTCGTCGTCGCCTACCGCTTCCCCCCCCAGACGGGGGCGGGCTCGTTGCGGATCTCCAAGTTCGTCCGCTACCTCCCGGAGTTCGGCTGGACACCCGAGGTGGTCACCGTCCGCAACCCGCTCAACCAGCGGCGTGACGACACGCTGCTCGCGCAGCTACCGCGCGACTTGAAGGTGCACGGCGCCACAGGGTGGTACTGGAGGCGACTCGAGCAGCGCGCGTTGCGATGGGTCCGAGGACCGGCGAGTCCACCCGATCCGGCGGCCCTGGGGCGGTCCGATCCTCCGGATGTCGGTGGACGTTCGGCGGTCCGGCGTGGGCTCGCTCGCGCCTACGGCGCGTTGCGGGACCTCGTCGAGTTCCCCGACGCACACGTCGGATGGGTGCCTGCAGCGGCTTGGTGGAGCGCACGGGCGTGTCGGAGCCGGTCCTTCGACGCCATCTTCTGCTCCACGCCACCGCACTCCGCGCAACTCGCGGCGTATCTCGCCGCCCGGGCATCGGGCGTCCCCCTCGTCGTCGACCTTCGGGATCCGTGGGCCGACCTGTTCCACCTGACGCGTCGGCCCGTGCGACGTTTCGCGGTTCGCACCCTCGAGCGGCTGGTCTTCCGGTTGGCGGGAGCGGTCGTGCTCAACACCGAGGCCATGGCCGAGATGGTGCGTGCCCGCCATACGGGCCTGCCGCCCGACCGGTTCGTGGCGATTCCCAACGGGTTCGATAGTTCGGATTTCCCGGCGCGGGAGTCCGCCCCGCGTAGGGACGACGGCCGGAAGGTGGTGCTCCACGTCGGGGACGTCTATCACGGCCTGGGCGATCCGAGCGAGGTCCTTCGCGGCCTGGAGACGGTGGTCGCACGTCATCCGGCGCTGAGGGATCGGCTGATCCTGCGATTCATCGGCGGGGGGCCGATCCTACGAACCGGGCCGTACGGCCGGCTGTTCCAGGAGTCCCCCCTGCGGGACCGCATCGAGGTCCTCGATCACCAGCCCCACGCCGTCTGCGTGAAGGCGATGCTCGACGCTTCCGTCCTTTTCCTGGTTCAGAACTCGCCGGATACTCCGACGCAGGTGTCGTCGAAGCTCTACGAGTACCTCTACGCGCGTCGCCCGGTGCTCGCCGTCACGACGTCCGCCGCCACCCGCAGGGTGGTGGAAGAAACCGCTTGCGGCGTTGCGATTCCGCCCGGACGGCAGGATGAGGTGACGCGGGTGCTCGAATCGTTTCTGACCGACCCGGCTGCGTCACCTCATCCCAAGGACGATGCCGTGGGAGCCTATGAGCGCCGCGCGCTCACGCGGCGTCTCGCGACGATTCTCGACGCGGTGGCGAGCCGTGAGTTGACCTCGCGGCGGTCGAATTCGTAGACTCACGCGGGGCAAGGCGACGCTCGACGCCCTTCCCCCGGGGTGCATGGTTCCCATCAAGCTCGCCATCGTCGGCTGCGGCGCGATCACCGACCAGGGCCATCTGCCCGCGGCCCTTCGATCGCCGCTCATCGAGGTGACGGCGCTGGTCGACAACGACCTCGCCCGGGCGGAACTGCTCCGGCGCAAGTACGCGTGTTCCGCGGAGGTCTGCGACGACGTCGCTCGTGTCCTCTCGAAGGTGGACGGCGTGCTCGTCGCCACCCCGAATCACGCCCATGGCGACGTCGCGCGCCTGGTGCTCGAGAACGGCCTTCCCGTCTTGATCGAGAAGCCCATGACGACGTCCTACGCCGAGGCGCAGGCGTTGTGCGAGCTCGCCAGAAGGCGATCGACCTTCATTTCCGTCGGGTTCGTGACGCGCCAATACCCGGTGACGCGACTGTTCAAGCGGCTCCTGGACGAACGCTTCTTCGGACGCGTCGGGCGATTCCACGTCGAGTTCGGCACCGCGGGAGGCTGGGCACCGGTGTCGAACTACAACTTGGACAGGAAACTCTCCGGCGGAGGCGTCCTCGTCATCAACGGCACGCACGCGATCGATCGCCTGTTGTATTGGTTCGGGGAGCCGAAGTCGTTCACCTACGCGGACGACAGCTACGGGGGGGTGGAGGCGAACTGCAAAGCGGAACTCGACTACGGTGACGGACTTCGGGGTTCGTTCTTCTTCTCGAAGACGATCGCCCTGAAGAACCGTTTCGTCTTCGAGAGCGATCAGGCGATCGTCGAACTCGGCGCGAACGAAACGCGACAACTCACCGTGACGCGACGTGATCTGCCGGGCGTCCGGCTCCGCATCGACAGCCTCGGGGCGTCGGGGACCGACGACTACTTCCAGGAGCAGCTCAACGAGTTCGCCCGCGTCCTCCGCGACGGAGCTGCGCCTACCGTCGACGGCGAAGCCGGCGCGGCGAGCGTGCGGTGGTGCGAACGCTTCTACTCGGCCCGAACCCAGCTCGAGGAGCCTTGGGCCTGGTACCGGCACCTCAACAAGGAACGCCACCCGTGAGCCGGCGGATCGCCGTACTCGGCGCATCGGGGTTCGTGGGCTCCGCACTCTGCGAGCGGCTCTTCTTCGAGGGATCGGACGAGTTCGTGGCGGTCATCCACGGGAGCGGAAGGGCCGGTCGAATCGCACGGCTCGGGATCGAGCTCCGCGTCGCGGATCTCATGAAGCCCGACAGCATCCGGAAAGCGATTCAAGGCTGCGAGGTCGTCGTGAACTGCGCGATGGGCGACCACGACGCCATGACGCGGGGCTTCCGAAACCTCGTGCGTGCACTCCGGGACGTACGACCTTCGAAGTTCATCCATCTGAGCAGCATCCTGATCTACGGCGAGACCCCCCCCGCGGCCAGTGTCGACGAGGACGCGGAGCCGGACCCCGGACGAAACGAGTACGGCCAAACCAAACTCGCCCAGGACCGCCTGGTCCTCGGGCTCCACCGCGGCGGCGTACCCAGCTACATCCTGTGTCCCGGGAACATCACGGGCCCCTACTCTCCCTTCCTCCGCTCCCTCTGCGAGCGACTGGTCCAGGGTCCGCTCCCGCTCGTCGACGGAGGTCGGTATCCCAGCAACCTCATCCATGTCGACAATCTGGTCGAAGGGATCCTGGCTGCGATCCGATCGGGCCGCGGGGCCGGCGCGCGCTACTTCGTGAACGAGACCCGTCCCGTGCCGTGGCGTGAACTCCTCGAGGACCTTTGCGTCCGGATGGACGTCGCCCCCACCTTCGTCGAGGTGACTCGCGAGGCGGTCTTGGACAGGATCAACGCGCCACAGCGACGGGCCGGGCTCCGGGAGCACCTCAGGGTCGCTGCCTCGGACGAGTTCCGCCGCTCGATGAACCGTCTGCCCGTGGTCGCCGCCGCCAACCGTCTCGCCCTCGGCGTGTTTCGGAGACTCTCCATCGAGAACCAGGAGTCGTTGCGCAGGAGGCTGCGGTGGCCGGTCCAACTGGAAAAGCGCGGCACTTCGGCTCCGCTCGACGAGCGATTCGTCAAGGTGCAGATTCGGCAGCATTTTCACAGCCCGGCCCGGCTCGCGCAGACGCTCGGATGGCGGCCGCCGCTCACGTACGAGGAGGGTCTCGACGTGACGACGGCGTGGATGCGCTTCGCCGGAGTCGCGCCGATGGGTGGTCGGGGCGGTCGGGATCTCGCATGAGCCCGTGCGGTCGGCGTGGCGCCGCTAGAGTCTCCTCTTCGCCCCGCTCAACGGCGGCTGCCGGTCGAGCCGGAAGGCCCGGTCGGCTCCCGACAGCGGGAGCTTCACCTCGCGCCGTTCGATCGCGGAGACGTAGGCGGCTTGCAGGGCTTCGATCGACTCCAGCCCCTGGACGCTGTTGACCGCGATCTCCTTCGCGTCGAGGAGCACCTCGACCGCGTTTTCGATCACCTTGTCGTGATTCGACATCGAGCCCTTGTACGATCCGTAGTCGTTCGCCGGGTTGCCGGGTTCCAGCGTCGGGGACTCGAGGTCCCTGACGTTGCAGAACTCGAGGGTGTTGAGATATTCGCCGCCGACCTTGACGCTCCCCTCGGTTCCGAGGATCGTCATGCTTCCCTCGATGTTCTTCTCGTAGGCGTTGGTGGTGTACTGGAGCGAGCCGAGCGCGCCGCTTCGGAACCGCAACGTGACGAAGCCGGCGTCCTCCGTCTCCACGTAGGGGTGGGTGAGGTTGGCCATGATGGCCGAAACGCTGTGCACCGCCCCGCCGATCCAGATCATCAGGTCGAGGAAGTGGGAGCACTGCGTCATCAGGGCGCCGCCGTCGAGGTGCATGGTTCCTCGCCACGGCGACTCGTCGTAATAGGACTTCCTGCGGTTCCAGATGACGTTGCAGTTGATGAGGGTGATCTGCCCCAGCCGCTTGTGCCAAGCGAGGTCTTTCAGGAAGCGAATGGGCGGATTGTAGCGATTCTGCTTGACCAGGAGGAACCGCTTGCCGCTCCGCCGCTCGGCCTCGACGACCGCCTCGGCGTCCGCGACGGACATCGTCATCGGCTTTTCGCAAAGGACGTGTTTCCCACCGCCCAGCGCGGCGATCGACATCGCCGCGTGGAGTCCGCTGGGCGTGCAAACCGAAACGATGTCGACTTCCGGCCCGAGCGCGTCCTCGAATCGCTCCGTCGCCCGCCCGCCGAAGCGCTCGGCGACGGCGCGCGCCCGGTCGCCCTCGACATCGCACGCGACGGTCAACTCCGCCCTGGGGTTCTTGGCGATCTGCTCGGCGTGACGGGAACCGATCCGCCCGCACCCCACGAGCCCGAACCGCAGCTTGCGGTTCCCTCCACCGTTTCCTGCCTCGTTCATCGATGGGTTCTCCTCGGTCCAGGCGTCATGATCGCACGCGGTCGCCAGCTTTCGGGTGGGGCCGGCCTCATTCCCGCGCGTCGGAGCCCGGAGTCGGGGCGTCGTGGTGAAGCCGGTCCTTCATCACCTTCCCCGAGGGGTTCTTCGGCAGGGTTCCCCGCTTCACGAACTCCCGCGGGACCTTGTAGCCGGCAAGTCGCTCCCTGCAGTGCGCCGCGATGGCGTCGATCGACAGCGTGCAGCCTTCGCGGGGGACCACGTAGGCACGGATCGCCTCCCCGAGCATCGCGTCCGGGATCCCGATCACCGCGGCCTCGAGGACGGACGCGTGCTCCAGGATGGCTTCCTCGATCTCCTTCGGGGAGATACGGTGAGCGCCGCTCTTGATCATCTCGCGTTTTCGACCGACGACCCGGAGGTAGCCCTCCTCGTCGGCGACCCCGAGATCGCCGGTGTGGTAACCGTGTCGGTCGAGCACGGCGGCGGTCTCGGCGGGGTCGTTCCAGTAGCCTTCCATGATGTTCGAGCCTCTCGCGACGATTTCGCCGACCTCCCCGGGCTCGCACGTCGAGCCGTCGTCGCGAAGCACCAGCAATTCGACGTTCGGGATGGCCCTGCCGATGGATCCGACGCGGCTCGGCAGCTCGTCGGGGGGCAGGTAGGACAGCCGGGCGCCCGCCTCGGTGGCTCCGTACATGATGAAGACGCGCGTTCGAGGGAGGGCTTCCATGACGCGACGGATGATCGCCGGGGCCATGGCCCCGCCTGCCTGAGTCACGTAGCGCAACGCAGGCAGGTCTCGCTTCGCGACGTTGGTCTTGTCGAGCAGGATCGCGAACGTGGACGGTACCCCCGCGAAGCCGGTGCACGCCTCCCGCTGGAGCGTGTCGACGGCCACCTGGGGGAAGAGGAAGCGGTTCTCGATCACGACACTTCCGCCCGCCGCCACGTGCGTGTTCAGGAGGGACTTTCCGTAGACGTAGTAGAAGGGTAGGACGGCGAGAACGCGGTCGGCGGATGTCAGCTCCAGGTACTGCACGATGCTCCGCGTGTTGGCGACGAGGTTCAGGTGGGAGAGCACGGCCCCCTTGGGCCTCCCGGTGCTTCCGGACGTGTAAATGATCGATGCCCGATCCAGGTCGATGCGGCGCAGGGACGGGGCGGGTCCGCCGAACGCGCGTGCGTCGGAAATGCGGACGAGACGGACCGGCCCGGCAGGCGCACTCTCGACGTCGCCGTCGGGCAGAACGGCGAACTCCATGGCCCCGAGCCCGTTCAGCCCCGGGAGGATCAGGGGAGCGTGACGGCGACCGGCGATCACGGCCCTCGCTCCGCAGTCGGCGAGCAGGCCCTGAATCGTGCGCGGGTCGGCCTGCGTGTTGAGCGGAACGGCCACCGCCCCCGCCTTGAGGACCGCGTAATAACCCTCGACGTAATCGAGTCCGTTGTCGTCGAGCAGGCCGACGCGGTCCCCCCGCCGGATCCCCTGGGACGCGAGCGCTCCGGCCACGCGGTCGGACGCCCGGTCGAGATCCCCGTAGGAGGTCCTCTCTTCGCCGTGAATCAGCGCGACGGATCCGGGGACCCGCTGCGCGGATTCGCGCAGGAAATCGTCGAGCAGGTGGACCGCCAAGAATCACCCCTCGCAACGGAGCGGACGGACCCGAATGTATATCTCCGAATCGCTGGAAATCCACGATCTACGGACCCGTCCGTTTGACGCTCGCCTCCGCCGGTCCCTATGATTCACCCCGCCCGCGGTCGGGCCGACCCGATCGCACCCCCGGAGGTCCGATGTTTTCGAAACACGTCCTCGATCTCGACTATCCCGCGCAGGCGCGTCGGATCGAGGAAGGGATCCGACGCATCGTCACGGAGGACCTCAAGCGCAAGGGGGCCGTCGTCGCCATCTCGGGGGGGATCGACAGCTCGCTCGTCGCCGCCCTGTGCGCCCGGGCGCTGGGGCCCGAGCGCGTGTTCGGACTGTTCCTTCCCGAGAACGACTCTTCGGACGACAGCCTCCGGCTCGGCCGGGCGCTCGCGGCGAAGTTCGGGATCCCCGCCCAGGTCGTGAACATCGGTCCGGCCCTCGATGCGATGGGGTGCTACCGCCAGCGCGACGAGGCGATCCGGACGGTCTTCCCCGACTACGGTCCCGGCTGGAAGTCGAAGATCGTGCTTCCCCAGGTGTCGGATCGTCCGCGCCTGAACGTCTTCAGCATCGTGGTCCAGCGCCCCGACGGCGAGATCCTCCGGGCGAGGGCCCCCCTCGACGTCTACCTCACGATCGTGGCCTCCACGAACATGAAGCAGCGGACCCGGAAGCTGACCGAGTACTTCCACGGCGAGCGCCTTCACTTCGCCGTCGCCGGAACGCCGAACCGGCTCGAATACGACCAGGGCTTCTTCGTGAAAGGGGGCGACGGTCTGGCCGACTTCAA
The DNA here is from genome assembly GCA_036376135.1 of Candidatus Polarisedimenticolaceae bacterium. Classification (NCBI taxonomy): domain Bacteria; kingdom Pseudomonadati; phylum Acidobacteriota; class Candidatus Polarisedimenticolia; order Candidatus Polarisedimenticolales; family Candidatus Polarisedimenticolaceae; species Candidatus Polarisedimenticolaceae bacterium. Next base: position 16,709 of record DASVAW010000080.1, read on the forward strand.
GCCGATCGCCCACCTCTACAAGACCCAGGTCTACGCGATGGCCGCGGCGGTCGGGGTCCCCGACGAGATCCTCGGGCGCACTCCCACGACGGATACCTACTCGCTCCCGCAGACCCAGGAGGAGTTCTACTTCTCCCTGCCGTACGATCGCATGGACCTTTGCCTCTGGGCCTACAATCACGGCGTCGCCGCCGAGGAGGTGGCTCCGGTGGTCGGGATCACCCCGTCGCAGGTCGAGGCCGTTTACCGCGACATCGAGTCCAAGCGCAGGACCACGGCGATCCTGCACCGCAAGCCGGTCCTCGTCGAGCCCGTCTCCGAGATCCGGGTCGACTGAAGCGGAGACCCACCGATGTGCGGCATCGCGGGCGCCCTCGGCTGGGGAAGCGACGGACCTCCCGGCGTCGAGGCCCTCGGCCGGATGCTGGGGGCGTTGCGTCACCGCGGCCCGGACGAGTTCGGCGTCTACCGGAACGGGCCGGCCGCGCTCGCCCACGCGCGGCTGAGCATCATCGATCTCGCGACCGGCCAGCAGCCGCTCGCCAACGAAGATCGGACCGTCTGGACGGTCTTCAACGGGGAGATTTTCAACTACGTCGAGCTCCGGGAGGAGCTCGTGGCGCTGGGCCACCGCTTCCGCACGGCGTCCGACACCGAAGTCATCGTCCATGCGTGGGAGCAGTGGGGCGAGTCCTCCGTCGAGCGCTTCAACGGACAGTGGGCGATCGCGACCTGGGATGCCCCCCGCCGGCGCCTGTTCCTGTCGCGGGACCGGCTGGGCGTGCGCCCCCTCTACCACGCGACCGTCGGGGAACGGTTCTACTTCGCGTCCGAGGTCAAGGCGATCTTCGCGGATCGCGCGGTGCCGCGTGAGATCGACCCCGCGGGGCTCGACCAGGTCTTCACCTTCTGGACGACCGTCGCACCGCGGACCCCGTTCGTCGGCGTCGAGGAACTGCCCCCGGGTCACAACATGATCCTCGAGGTTCCCGCGTCCGGGAAGCCGTCGCGACGGTGGCGTCGTTACTGGGAGCCCGCGTACCCCGAAGCCTCCGCCCCCGCGCCGATGTCCCTCGACGACGCGACCGACGGGCTACTCGAGAAGCTCGAGACCGCGACGAGGCTCCGGATGCTCCGGGCGGACGTCCCTGTAGGAGCCTATCTGTCGGGGGGGATCGACTCGTCGGTCACGGCCGCGCTCGGTCGCCGCGCCAAGGAGGGGGTGTTCAAGACCTTCTCGCTGCGATTCGCCGACGCCGAGTTCGACGAGACCCCGTACCAGCGGATCATGGCCCGCACCCTCGACTCGGAACACGAGGAGGTGCTCTGCGAGCGGCGCGACATCGCCGCGGTGTTCCCGGACGTCGTCCGCCACACCGAGCGCCCCGTGCTGAGGACCGCCCCGGCGCCGATGTACCTCCTTTCGGGCCTGGTGCGCGCCGCCGGCTTCAAGGTCGTCCTGACGGGGGAGGGGAGCGACGAGATCCTCGCGGGGTACGACCTCTTCCGCGAGGCGAAGGTGCGCGGCTGGTGGGCGCGACAGCCCGGGTCCCAGCGGCGCCCGCTGCTGCTGGGCAAGCTCTACCCCTATCTCAAGCGCTCGCCCACCCAGTCCCCGGCCATGGCCTGCCGGTTCTTCGGACAGGGGCTCGACCGCGCGGGCCGTCCGGAGTTCGGCCACCAGATGCGCTGGGACTCGGCTGCAGGGCTCAAGCGCCTGTTCTCGGCTGGCGTTCGCGACGCGGTCCGCGGAGTCGACGCCGTCGCGGAGCTCACGCAGGCCCTTCCCGACGGTTTCGATCGATGGGATCTCGTGAGCCGCGTGCAGTACCTCGAGGTGCGCACGCTGCTCTCCGGCTACCTGCTCTCCTCTCAGGGCGACCGGATGCTCATGGCGCATTCGGTGGAGGGGCGGTTCCCCTTCCTGGACCACGACGTCGTGACGTTCTGCAACGCACTGCCGTCCCGTTACAAGCTGCGCGTGCTCGACGAGAAGCATCTGCTCAAGCGCGCGGCCCGCGGACTGGTGCCGCGCGAGATCCTGGAGCGGCCCAAGCAGCCGTACCGGGCCCCGGATGCCGCCAGCTTCGTCGGGGACGCCGCACCCGCGTGGATCCACGAGGTGCTCGATCCGTCCGCGATCCGGGAGGCGGGGATGTTCGATCCCGATGCCGTGACGGCGCTCGTCGCGAAGTGCCGCGCCCGTGCCGGCGCCTCGCAGCTCGCCAACGCCGACAACATGGCGTTCGTGGGCGTGCTCTCGAGCCAGCTCCTGTGGCGTGACTTCGTTCGGACGGCGCCGTCGGCGGCGCCTGTCCGCGCCGAGGAAATCGGGACTCAGGCCCCCTGACGCGCCCGGACTCGCGCGTCGATCGCCTCCCGCAACGCCCCTGCGACCGCCTCGATCTCCGCCTCGCCCACCCGGTTGTGGAACGGAAGGGCGATCGACCGCGCCGCGACGGCTTCGGTCACCGGGAACTGCCCCTCCCGGAAGCCGAATCGCTCCCGCATGTAGCCCTGGAGGTGGATCGGTACGAAGTAGTTCCTGCAGCCGATGCCGCGCCGGCGAAGCTGCGCGAGGACCGCGTCCCGGTCCTCACGATCGAACTCGTCGGCGAGTCGCACGACGTAGACGAACCACGAGACCCGCTCGTCGGGGCGGGCGGGGGCGGGTGCGATCACTCCGCCGACGTTGCGCAGCGCTTCGCCGTATTGCTGGAAGACCCGTTGGCGCATCGCGACGAACGACTCCAGGCGCGCCATCTGGGACAATCCGAGCGCGGCCTGGATGTCCGACAGACGGTAGTTGAACCCCATGCGAACGTGCTCGAGCCAGCCGCCGCCCGCGTCTCGGCCCTGATTCCGCAGCGAGCGGCACAAACCGGCGATCGTGTCGTCGTCGGTGACGATGACCCCGCCTTCACCCGTCGTGATCTGCTTGTTGGGGTAGAACGCGAAGACGCCCGCGTCCCCGAACGTCCCCGTCATGCGGCCGCGCACCGCGGATCCGAGGGATTCGCAGGGGTCCTCGAGCAGGCGCAAGCCGCGCCGCCGCGCGATCTCGACGAACTCCCCGATCCTGCAGGGGCGGCCGAAGACGTGGACGGGCAGAAGGGCCTTGGTGCGTGGGGTGATTGCCGCCTCGGCCGCCGCGGGGTCGAGGTCCCAGGTCACCGGATCGATGTCGGCGAACACGGGTTTCGCACCCTCGAAGAGGAAGCAGTTGGTGGACGCCACGAAGGAGAAGGGCGTCGTGACGACCTCGTCGCCGGCGCCGATTCCGAGGGCGATCACCGCCAGATGCAGCCCGCTCGTCCCGCTGTTCACCGCGACCGCGTGCCGGGCCCCGGTGTACTCCACGAAAGCCTGCTCGAAGCGCGGCCCGGTCGGTCCGAGGCTCAGTTGGGTCGACCGGAGGACGGCGATCACCGCTTCGATGTCGGACGGATCGATGTCGGGGCTGGAGAGGGGGATCTGCTGCTCCACGGGTGGACTCCTGGATGCTCACAAACTTAGCGACGGGCGGGCCGAGATGCTACCACGCTGGTTTTCGCACCCCCCGGGGCACCCTCGGTCGTTACACCGCCACGGTAGTAATTACCTTCTTGTATTCCGGAAGCGGGAAAACTATGCGCGTGGGGAATGTCCGAGAGGGCCATATTCGTCAAAATCAGCGTCATGAGGGCGCTTCTGGCGTTCTCGGGCGAGGTTCCGGGTTTTCGGGGTCTGGCACCGCAATTGCCTTGGTTGGGGCGGGACGGTTGAACGTCCGACCAGGAGCGAACCGATGGCCTGTCACCCCCTCCGTCGAATCGCCTTCGTGGCCGTGAGCGCCGCGCTCGCGTTCTCCGCACACGCCGGGCAAATTCAGATTGCCTGGGACGCCGTGCCGGGCGCGACCGGTTATCGCGTGTATTACGGCACGCAATCCGGGAGCTACACGGCGAACGTCTCCACGTCGGCGACGACGGCCACGCTGTCCGGACTCCAGGACTGCACGACCTACTACCTCGCGGTGAAGGCCTACAACGCCGCCGGCGAGTCGCCCTCCTTCTCGAACGAGTTGTCGGGATGGTCGCGTCCCGAGGTGACCTCCGCGACCCCGGCGGTCGCGATGCAGGGATCCCAGGTGACCGTCACGGTGAACGGAGCGAACTTCCAGTCGGGGGCGATCGTCGAGATCGACAACCCGCGCGTCACCCTCACGGGCGTTCGGACCGTGGCCTGCAACCAGATGCAGTTCGTCGCGACCCTCGATCCGCCGGCGCAGAACGTCCGCGCGGCGCAGGTCGGGCGATGGACCGTCTCGGTCTCCAACCCCGACGACGTCTTCGGGCAGAAGTCGCAGGCCTTCGAGGTCTCGATCAACCCGGCCCGTTTCAACATCAACACCACCGATTCCGCCACCCAGAACCGGCTCGACGGCAAGGACACGATCTGGATCGCCCGCCTGTTCGGGAGCCAGGACGGCGGCGCATCCTACGATCCGGATTCCGACTTCGACGGCGACGGCTGGGTGGACGGGAACGACCTGGCCTACCTCGCGAGCAACCTCGGCCGCTGCTGGTCGGGTACGAACTGGTCGGCGGCCTCGTGTCCCGCCAACCTCCGATAGGGGCGAACATGATCGGCATCGGCGTTCGGGGACTACTTTTCGGTTCGGCGCTCGTGCTCACGGGTTGCGGCGGCGGCGGCGGCGGCTCGGACGCGGGGACCGGCCCGAATCCTTCCCCGGATCCGATCATCGCGGCGTTCGCGGCCGACACCACCGCGCCGGGCGGCAACACCGTTTCCATGCTCGAAGGATCCAAGAGCGGGGACACGGTCACCGTCAGGGTCGCGGTGACGAACACGACGGCCCTCTACGCGACGGCGTTCGATCTCACCTACGACGACACGCAGGTGACCTACGTCAGCCACTCGGCGGGGCAGCTCTTCGAGCAGGGCGGCCACGCGCCGACCTACCAGGTCAACGTGCCGGATCCCGGCCGGGTGGTGGTCGCGGTGAGCCGGAACGGGAACGTGGGGACGGTCAATGCCAGCGGCACGGTCGATGCGGTCCGACTCACCTTCCGGGTGCGTGCGAAGGGGGCCTCGCGGGCCGAGTTCGGGCTGGCTCCGGTCCTCTACGACGGGCAGCCAACGCCGCAGCCCAAGCCCGGGATCAACTGGACCGCAGGGACCTTCCAGGGCAGCTGAGTCCCCTCAATTTCCGCTTGCCAATCGCCACTCGGCGCATAGATTTCAATAGCGTACCGGGTAGGTGATCAATAGATGTCGCATATGTCCTCTGACTTGAGCGCTATGGGTGTGAACGGCGCCGTGGACGACGGGTCGCGGGACTTCTTCCGCGGCCTGATCGAGGGCATGCGCTGCGGCATCCTCACCATCGACCGCGACGGCCGCGTCGTGATGATGAACGAGCACGCCCGCGGGATTCTCGAGCTCGACCGGCTTCCGAGAGCCGGCGATTCGGTCGAGGCCGCGCTCTCGGGGCACCCGCAGCTCGCCCAGATCCTCCGCGAGTCGTTCTCGATGTCGAGCCTTCCGAACCGCGCCGAGATCGACTTGCGATGCCGGTCGGACCGGGGGAAGACGATCGGGTTCACCCTGTCGATGGTCCCCGGTGAGGACGGCGCGCCGATGGGCGCCGCGATCTTCTTCAAGGATCTGACCTACGTCGAGCACAAGGAGGAGCAGGAGCGCCTGCGCGACCGCCTCGCGGCCCTCGGCCAGATGGCGGCGAATCTCGCCCACGAGATCCGCAATCCGCTCGCCTCGATCGAGGTGTCGTGCTCGCTGCTCAAGCGACGGGTCGACTCGGCCGACCAGGGGACCCGCGATCTCCTCGACAAGATCATCGCCGAGGTGCGCCGGCTCAACCGCACGATCACCTCGAGCCTGGAGTTCGTGCGGCCGCTGTCGCTGACGCTCGCGCCGGCGAACCTCGAGGCCGTGCTCGACGAAGCGATCACGGTGGCGACCGGGCGGCGCGGCCGGCCCGGAGTCGAGATCGTGCGGCGCTATCCGGAGCGCTCCGGCCCGTTGCTGATGGACCGGACGCAGCTGCGGCAGGTCTTCGAGAACCTGATGCTCAACGCGCTCGAGTCGATGGGGGAGACGGGAACGTTGACCGTGGAGTGCACGACGGCGCCGGCTCCGGCCTCCGCGTCGACGCCCTACCGTCCTGCGGGGTTCCGCGATTCCGATCCCTGGCAGGGATTCGACCGCTACGCCGTGGTCCGGGTGACGGACACCGGGAGCGGCATCGAGGACGAGCACCTCGACAAGTTGTTCTATCCGTTTTTCACCACCAAGAAACAGGGCTCGGGTGTGGGCCTGTCCATGGCGAGGAAGATCGTGGACAGCCATCGCGGGCTCATCGACGTCGAGAGCCGGCCCGGAGCGGGGACCACCTTCACGGTGCGTCTGCCGATCGCCACCGGCCGGAACGGGGGGCAGGTCGCATCATGAAGAAAATTCTCGTCGCCGAGGACGAACAGACGCTGCGTGAGGGGATCGCGACCGCCTTTCGGGACCGCGGATGGGAGGTCACCGAGGCCGTGGATGGTGCGCAGGCGTCGCAGCGGCTCGAGGAAGAGGTTTTCGACGTCCTCGTGACCGACTACAAGATGCCCGAGCGCAACGGGCTCGAGGTCCTCAAACGCGCGAAGATGATCAACGAGGGGACGGTCTGCCTCGTGATGACCGCGTACGGAACGGTCGAGACCGCGGTCGAGGCGATGAAGGCGGGGGCCTACGACTACGTGCTCAAGCCCTTCGATCTCGAGGAGCTCGAGTTGAAGGTCGAGCGCGCGCTCGAGCACCGTCGCCTGATGGCGCGCATCCAGGTCTACGATCGCCAGTCGATCCTCCCGAAGTTCGAGAACATCGTGGGGGAGGCCCCCCAGATGAAGGACATCTTCCGGACGATCGAGAAGGTCGCGCGTTCCAACGCCACGGTGCTCGTTCTGGGGGAGACCGGCGTCGGCAAGGAGCTCGTCGCGGAGGCCCTGCACCGCAACTCGTCCCGCGCCGACCGTCCGTTCGTCAAGATGAACTGCGCGGCGCTCCACGAGAACCTGCTCGAGTCCGAGCTGTTCGGGCACGAGCGCGGCGCCTTCACCGGCGCCGACCGCCAGCGCATCGGCCGTTTCGAGCTCGCCAACGAAGGCACGCTGTTCCTCGACGAGATCGGGAACATGATGCCGTCCACGCAGGCGAAGGTGCTGCGCGTCCTTCAGGAGCGCGAGTTCGAGCGCCTCGGCGGGTCCCGTACGATCAAGGTGGACGTCCGGCTCGTCGCCGCCACCAACAAGAACCTCGAGGAGGCGATCTCCCGCGGGGAGTTCCGCGAGGACCTCTTCTACCGGCTCAACGTGGTCACGATCCACGTGCCGCCGCTGCGCGAGCGCAAGGAGGACATCGTCCCCCTCGCCACGCACTTCATCGAGCGTTTCGCGGCGGAGCTCAAGAAGGACGTGCGCGGGCTCGACCCCGGAGCGGTCCGGGCCCTCAAGCGTCACACCTGGCCCGGGAACATCCGCGAGCTCGAGAACACCGTGGAGCGCGCCGTGCTCATGTCCGAGGGTCGCTACGTCCTCGAGGAGGACCTCAACCTCTTCGACGGGCAGGCGTCGTCGGACAACGTCGCGGCGATGAACCTGCGCCTGCCGCCCAACGGGATCCCGCTCGACGAGCTCGAGCGTCACGCCATCCTCGAGGCGCTGCGCATCAACAACTGGGTGCAGAAAGACGCCGCGAAGTTCCTCGGGATCTCGTCCCGCGTGATGAACTACAAGGTCGCGAAGTACGAGATCAAGAACCCGCGCTGGACGAAGAACAAGGCCGCGGTCTAGCGATTCATCGCTCGAGCAGGCGGCGGGCCCGATCGCGGGCGCGCAGCTCGATCTGGCGCACGTGCTCGCGGGTGCAGCGGAGCTCCTGTCCGATGAGCTGGAGCGTCCGCGGCGGGCCGCCGTCGAGTCCGTAGTGCATCTCGAGGACGCGCCGCTCGAGGGCCGGGATCCGCCCGAGGACCGATCGCAACGCCTCCTGGAGATCGCTCTCGACGACCAGGTGCTCCGGATCCTCGGCGTCGGCGGGCGCCACCTTCTCGAGCAGAACCCGGTCGCCGGAGTTGTGCAGGAAGTCCTCGAGCGAGAGCACGCGCGCCCGCTTGATCGGGGTGACGGCGCCGGCGTCGCGGGGGAGGGGGCTCGTCGCCGCCTTCGTCGAGTCGTTCAGGGCGGCGACCATGTACTTGCGGACCCACCACGACGCGTAACTCACGAAGCGCACTCCGCGGTTCGGGTCGAAGCGCTTGACGGCCTGGATCAGGCCGATGTTCCCTTCGGCGATCAGGTCCTCGAGCTTGACGGGCGAGTGCCGGTACTCGAGCGCGATCTTGACGACGAGCCGGAGATTGGCTTCGAGCAGGCGATTGCGCGCCGCCTCGTCCCCGGCGCGGCTGTCCACCGCGAGGCGGTACTCGCCGCTCTCGGTGAGCAGACCGATGGGCCGGATCTGCTCCAGATAGGCCCGCAAAGCCCCACGATACGAGCGTTTCCCCTCGTCGCTCACGTCGTACTCCAGGCGGCCGATCGTGCTGCGTTCATGCTGGGGCACCCGCCTCGGCAGTGTCAAGCGTGTTAGCATCCGGTCATGTCGCAAAGAGTCGACTGGCACACCTACTTCATGAACATCGCCCGGCAGGCGGCCACTCGCTCCACCTGCGACCGCAAGCACGTCGGGGCCGTCATCGTCCGCGACAAGACCATCCTCTCCACCGGATATAACGGCTCGATCCGGGGAATGCCTCACTGCGACGACGTGGGGCACCTGATGGAGAACGGACACTGCGTCGCGACCGTGCACGCCGAGGCGAACGCCATCATCCAGGCGGCGAAGAACGGCGTGAGGATCGACGGGGCGGAGCTCTACACCACGGCGTCGCCGTGCTGGAATTGCTTCAAACTCATCGCCAATGCCGGTATCGGGACGATCTACTACGGCGAGTTCTACCGCGACACGAGGAGCATCGACGTCGCCGCGCAACTCGGGATCGAGCTGATCGATCTGAGCGGGGCCGGGGCGGGAGAAAAAAAGGCCGGCGCGTGAGCGCCGGCCTTTCATGACGGCCTGATTTCTGTTTCGGCGAGACTACTTCTTGGCGGCCTTCTTCTTGGTGGTCTTCTTGGCGGCCTTCTTCGCAGCCTTCTTCTTCGTGGCCATGTTCTTCGATCCTCCAATCCCCGTATCAGGAGTTTCGAGGCCCTTCCGGGGTCCGGGACTCTAGATCTGGTATCCGGACCAGATCGGCCACCAATATATAGGGCCGCGGAGTCCCGTCAAGACGTTTTTGGAGGTCAGGGGGGCGAGGTCCCCGCCGCGGCGATCGACGGGATCTCGAGATTCGCCGACTTCAGTTGCCCGACGAACCCGATCTTGTCGATGGCCTTGATGTACGCCTCCTCGCTCGTGACCAGTCCCTTCTTCACGAGTTCGACGAGGGCGTCGTTCAGCAGGACCATCCCGTGTCGGCGGCCGGTCTGCATGATGCTCGGGATCTGGAACGTCTTTCCCTCGCGGATCAGGTTCGCGATCGCGGGGACGCCGATCAGCACTTCCATCGCCGCGACCCGGCCGCCGCCCTTCTTGCGGAGCAGCGACTGCGAGATCACGCCCTTGAGCGACTCCGAGAGCATCACGCGGATCTGGGACTGCCGGTCGCTGGGGAACTGGTCGATGATGCGATCGACCGTGGACGCGGCGGTCGACGTGTGGAGCGTGCCGAACACGAGGTGGCCGGTCTCGGCCGTCTCGATCGCGATGGCGATCGTCTCCAGGTCGCGCATCTCGCCGACGAGCACGATGTCGGGATCCTCGCGCAGGGCGGCCCGCAGCGCGGTCTTGAATCCCCGGGTGTGCGTCCCCACCTCGCGCTGGTTCACGAGGCACTTCTTGTTCGCGTGCACGAACTCGATCGGGTCCTCGATGGTGATGACGTGATCGGCGCGGTTCCGGTTGACGTAGTCGACGAGAGCCGCCAGGGTGGTCGACTTCCCCGAGCCGGTCGGCCCCGTCACGAGCACGAGGCCCTTGGAGAGGTGGCAGAGGTCGAGCACGGCCTTCGACAGGCCGAGGTCCTCCGCCGAGGGGATCCTGCTCGGGATCACGCGGAAGACGCCGCCGACGCCCTTGCGATCCATGAAGACATTGCAGCGGAAGCGGGCGAGCCCCGGAACCTCGTGCGCGAAATCCGTGTCGTTGCCTTCCTCGAACTCCTGCTTGAACCGCGGCGGCATCAGCGGGAAGAGCAGGCGCGCCGCCTCCTCCGGAGACAACACGGGGGCGCCCTCGATCCGCACCATGTCCCCGTGAAGGCGCAGCATCGGGGTCTCGCCGGCGCTCACGTGCAGGTCGCTGGCTCCCGTCTCCACCAGGTGGAGGAAATACGCCTCGATCGCGGGGGAGCCCGCGCGCACCTTCGCGGCGTCGAAGCGGGGCTGGCTCGAGGCGGGTGCGGGAACCGCCGGCGGGGGGGGCGCGACGGCGCTGGCCGCCGGCGGCGCGGCCGTCACGGGCCGGGCCGCCTCCAGGGAGAGTTTGGCCGAGAAACTCCCCGCCGAGCCCCCGGCATCGACGACGAACCGACGCCCGTCGCCGAGCTGGTAGGCGAACCGCGTGGGGCCGCCGTTCGCCAGGCGGGACTTGTCGCCCCCGAGCTCCGACAGGAGCGTCACGATCTGTGCGCGGCTGAGCACCGACTGGGAGACCGGCCGGTCCCCCTCGTCGAATCGGAAGGAGGGGCGAACCCCCTCGGAAAGAACGAGTTCTCGAGCGCCCCGGTCGGCGAGGGCGCGGAGCATCGCGTCGAGCTGGGCCAAGTTGGAACCTCCGGGAGGCGCGGGCTCGCCCGGAATATAGGTTCGGCTTTCCGGTGGAACCAGCGGGGCGCCTTTGCGCCTTCCCCGTCGCGCGTGGCATGCTTCGTCGGTCGCGCCTGTCGCGACGGAGGTGGTAACCCGATGACGAAACCGTTCTTGGCGGCGTTCGCGATCCTCAGCGTCGCCACCGCATTCGCCGCCGATCCGGCACCCGCGCCGGCACCGGCCAAGCCCAAAGGAGACAAGGCCATCGAAGCGATCGACCGCCAGATCCAGGCCCAGAAGATCGACAAGAGCGCGTCGAACTGGCGGACGCGACTCCCGATGCCCCAGGTGGTCGCCTTCGAGGCCGGCCGCTCGTACTTCGCGCGGATTCAGACCAACAAGGGCCCGATCCGGATCAAGTTCCTTCCCGAGACCGCGCCGATGCACGTCACGAGCTTCATCTACCTTTCGAAGCTCGGCTTCTACGACGGCCTCTCGTTCCATCGGGTGATCACCGGCTTCATGGCGCAGGGGGGCTGCCCGCTCGGCACCGGCACCGGCGGCCCCGGCTACAAGTTCAACGGCGAGTTCGACGGACCCGCCCGGCACGACAAGCCCGGAGTGCTGTCCATGGCGAATGCCGGTCCGGGCACCGACGGAAGCCAGTTCTTCCTGACGTTCGTTCCGACGTCCTGGCTCGACGGCAAACACACGATCTTCGGCAACGTCGTCGAGGGGATGGACACGCTGAAGGCCCTCGAGGCCGCAGGCTCGCGCTCCGGCCAGACGTCCGAGAAACTCGTGATGGAGAAGGTCTCCATCGAGGTCGAGTGAGCCTCGCCGCGGCGGTGACCCTCGCCTTCGCCCTCGCGGGCGCGGTTCCGACCGCGTCCGCGGGGGGTGAGCTTCCCGAGGGCCTGCCGGAAGGGTGGTACGCGATCCTCGACACCGACGCCGGCGCGATCGTGGCCCGACTGCTCCCGGAACAGGCGCCCCAGTCGGTCGCGCACCTCGCGGCCTTCGCGGAGGGACGCCTCACGTGGACGGACGCGTTCACCGGGGAATCGGTCCGCCGCCCCTACTACGACGGCCTCGCCATCCATCGAGTCGTCGCCGGGGAGCGCTTCGAGGCGGGCGATCCGACCGGGACCGGGCGAGGCGCCCCTCCGGTCTGGGTTCCCCAGGAGGGGGACGGAAGCGTCAACTTCTCGAAGGCCTACCGCGTGGGCCTCACCCGCACCGGACAGGGTCGGGTGAACGGAGCGATCTTCTTCGTCACGGCGATCCCGGCCCCGTGGCTGAACCGGCGGCATCCGTGCATCGGGGAGATCGTGGCGGGGCGCGAAGTCGTCGATCGGATCTGCGCGCGCAAGACCGACGACGGGGGGCGCCCGCTCGACAAGGTCACGATCCGGAAGGTGACGGTTCGCGCGGTGGGCGCGCCGAGGCCGCTGCCGGACCCGGTCCCCTACGACCCTCCGACGCCCGAGCTCCAGATGCGGAAACCCTCGGAGCCGGTCGCGCGCTGACGCGGGGTCACGGCGGGGGAGGAGGCGGGAACTCCAGCGTGAACCGCGACCCGCGGCCGATCTCGGACGCGAGCACCACCTGGCCGCCGTGCAGGCGCATCAGGTGGCGGACGATCGCGAGGCCGAGCCCGGTTCCCCCGATTTCCTTCGACCGCGCCTTGTCCACGCGATAGAAGCGGTGGAAGACCTGCTCCAGGCTGTCGGCCGGGATCCCCGTCCCGGTGTCCTCGACCCACAGCGTCGGCCGCCCTTCCTCGGTTCCGCCGCCGACGACCACGCGCCCGCCCGGCCGGTTGAACTTGATCGCGTTGTCGATGAGATTGACGAGGATCTGCACGAGCCGGCGCCGGTCCGCCCGCACCGGGAAGGGGTCGGGAATCTCGACGGCGACCTCGACCCCCGCCGCACGTGCCTTGAGCGCGAGCTGGGCCGCGACGTCCCGCGCGACTTCCCCCGCGTCGAGCTCCTGCTGGTCGAGCGCCACCGCGCCCGTCTCGATCAGCGACAGGTCCGTCAGGTCGTCGATCAGCTCGCCCATGCGGTCCGCGTGCTTGCGAACGATCGACAGGAACTTCAGGCTCTGTTCGCGATCCTCCAGGCCGTCGTCGCTGAGCGTCTCGACGAAGGCCTTGATGGAGGTCAGCGGCGTCCGAAGCTCGTGGGAGACGTTCGCGACGAAATCCTGCCGCACCCGCTCGAGCGCTTCGAGCCGGGTCACGTCGAAGAAGAGGATGAGCGCGCCGGGGGAGCGCTCGCCCGCGCGGCCGGTGAGGGGCGTGACGTGCGCCTCGAACGACCGTCCGCTTCCGATCATGTGAAACGTGAACTCGCGGGACTCGCCGCGCTCGGTGAGCGCGAGGTCGAGCTCCCGCATCACCGAGGGGTTGCGCACGACCTCGGCCAGGAGGTGACCCGTCGGGTCGTAGGGGAGCGCGAAGATCTGCCGGAAGGTGTCGTTGGCCATCCGGACGCGGCGGCCCGGGCCCACCCAGACGAGGCCTTCGCGCATCCCCGAGATCAACGAGAGGACGAGGCGGCGGTCGGACTCGACCTCCTCGATCTTCGCCGTGAGCGCGCGGCGCATCCGGTTGATCGCCGCGGCGAGCTCCGCGGCCTCGTCGTCCTCGGGAAGGGGGAGGTCGCTCGCGAGGTCCCCCTGCGCCGCGACCGCCGCGCCGCGAGTCAGCTCGTGCAGACTCCGGCGCGTGCGTCTTCGGGCCGCCCAGGCGACGGCGGCCGGGAGAGCGAAGGCGGTCGCCACGGTGAGGACGGTCGTCCAGAAGATCCGGCCGCTCTCCTGGGTCAGCAGCGCCAGCAGGAGCGTGCGGTCGTCGGCGGGCGCGGGCTGGAGCGCGGCGATCGCCGCAGAACGGAAGAGCGCCACGGCGGCGGAGGCGGCGAGCAGCGTCGCGAGGACGGCGGCGACGGCGTACGCGGCGGCCGGTCGCCGGAGGATCAAGCGCCGGCCCGCCAGCGATACCCGACACCCACGACGGTCTCGATCCGCTCGTCGGCGACGGCGCCGAGCTTCTTGCGAAGGCGTCGGATGTGCACGTCGACCGTACGGGTCTCGCCGGGGTAGGTGTAGCCCCAGACGCGCTCGAGCAGGCGCTCCCGGGTCAGCACGCGCCCGCGACTGCGGAGCATGTCGGCGAGGAGGTCGAATTCCTTGCGGGTCAACGCGACCTCCGTCGCGTCCAGGAGGACGCGACGCGAGGCGAGGTCCACGACGATCGGCGGGTCCGAAAGCGTCTCGCCTTCGCCCTCGGTCCGCTCCGTGCGGCGAAGGACCGCGCGAACCCGCGCGAGCACTTCCTTCACCGAGAACGGCTTCGTGATGTAGTCGTCGGCGCCCAGGTCGAGCCCCGAGATCTTGTCGGCTTCCGCGATGCGGGCGGTGACCATCACGATGGGGACGGACGCCGTGGGTTCGGAGCGGCGGAGGCGGCGGCAGAGCTCGAGCCCGTCCATTCCGGGGAGGTTCAGGTCGAGGACGATCAGGTCGGGGAGGCGGACGGCGACCGCCTGGAGCGCGCGCTCGCCGTCGGGGGCGACCGTCACGTCGAAGCCGCCCTCGCGCTCGAGGTTGTGCCTGAGCGACAACGCGATGTCGGCGTCGTCCTCGACGAGGAGCACGCGGCGCGTCACGGTTTCGAATCGCCCTCGGGGTGCAGATATCCGTGCTTGATGACGCGCCCCTCGCACATGTAGACGACCTGCTCGCAGACGTTCGTGGCCTGGTCTCCGATCCGCTCGAACGCCTTGGCGACGAAGACCAGGCGGAGCGCTCGCGTGATCGTACGCTGGTCCTCGATCATGAACGAAAGCAGCTCGCGGAACACCTGCTCCATGCGGCCGTCGAGATCGTCGTCCATCGCGATGACGCGCCGCGCGGTCTCCACGTCCCGCTGGACGAAGGCGTCGAGGGCGCCCCGGACCATCTCCTGCGCGCGTCGCGCCATCACGGGGATGTCGATGTACGGCTTGAGCTGGGGCTCGTCGTTCAGCTCGAGCGCGCGTTCGGCGATGTTGCAGGCGAGGTCGGCGATGCGCTCCAGGTCCGTCGTGATCTTCATCGCGGTCGTCACGAACCGCAGGTCGCGCGCGAACGGTTGCTGAAGGCCGAGGACGTGGGTGCACAGGTCGTCGATCTCGAGCTCGAGGCGGTCGACGCGATCGTCGTCCGCGATCACCTGGCGCGCGAGGTCGGAGTTCCGGTCCACGAGAGCCTGGACGGAGCGCCCGATCGCCTCCTCGACGAGTCCTCCCATGACGAGGATCTTCTCGGCGAGAAGGTCCAGCTGCTCTTCGAAGTGGCGTTGCAGCTTCTCCATGGCCTCCGTCCGGCGGGCGCCCCGGCGTCTCGCCGGGACGCCCGTTGGTGTATCAGAAGTTGAGCTGGAACTGCACCCGGAGCTGGGTGTCCTTGACGGACTCCCCGGCGGCCGCCGCGAGGCGGTCGCCGCGGCCCGGCGCGTCGGCCTCGAACTCCACCTGCCCGAGGTCCGTCTGGAGCTTGAGATTGTGGGACTTCCAGAACCAGTTGAGCCCGGCGCGCATCTCGGTCACCGTATCGTCGTCCGCGTCGTTGTCGGCGTCGACCGTGGCGTACCGCAGGCCGAGCTCGAGCTTCTCCGGGATCGCCATCCAGCCGGCCTGCACGTGCCAACCGTCGGAATCGACGTCCTCGAGCGCCGGGGCGGGATTCCGGCGCTCGGTGGTCTGGTCGTAGTACTCCCCGGTGGCGAAGAGGGTCTTCCACTTCCAGGCGAGCTCGAGGCCGAGCGCCGTCTGGTCGTCGGCGTCCTCGAAGATGCGCACGGTGCTGCCCGCCGAGGTGAACGTGTCTCCGCCCCGCGTCGCCTCGCCGCCACGGTAGGCGAGCCCGGCATGGAACACGTGGCTTTCGGGTGCGTCGTTCGTCCCCTCGCGGAGCGCGTACTCCCCGAACGGCTCGAAGTACACGCGGGCCGCGTACATCAGGTCCTGGTCGTCCTGCCGGTTCGACTCGCCCGAGCCGTTGAAGAACCCGGCCTGGTAGCCGAACTTCTTGGACCCGGTCGTGCCGAACAGCATCGCGCCCGCGTCGCGGCTGACCGCGAAGACGTTCGTGATGCCGCGATCGACGAACTGCTGGTACTGGTCGCCGACGAGCTCCTGGAGGCTGAACGGCGCCTTGAACTGACCGAACCGAACCGAGGCCGCGGGATTCTTGGCCACCTCGAGGTAGGCGTCCTTGAGCTTGTTGGCGCTCTCCCCCGAGGTGCGCCCGATCTCGTAGGAGAAGTTGTACCTGAGCCACGGCTTGTACATCGTGCCGCGGATGCTCAGGCGGACCCGGGCGACGTCGAACGACGGGGACCAGCCGTCCTCGACGCCCGCCCCGGTGCTGCCGGCGGGGTCGTTGTCGCCGAGTTCCCGGTCCTCGCCGAGGAACCGGATCTGGCCGTAAGCGCCGAACGTGAGGCTGTTTTCCCCCGACTTGACGGTGAAGCCGCCCTTGGAGGCGTCGACCGCCGTCGGCGGCGTCTCTTCGCCCGCCGCGAGGGCGGGGATGGCCGCGAGCGCCGCGACCGCGAGGGCCGTCGTGATCTTGATCGAGAGGTTCGACATGCGCGAGGTTCCTCCGTGTCGGCTTCGTCACCGCGACGTCGCCGGTCCGTCACGACCGACATCAGAACGTCGCGATCGGTCGCGATTGTAACCACGCCGTTAAAACGGCGTGAACGCTCCTCCTAGCCGAACCGGCCGGTGATGTAGTCCTCGGTCTGCTTTTTCGCCGGGTTGATGAACAGCTTGTCCGTGAGCCCGTATTCGATCAGCCGTCCCATGTACAGGAACGCCGTGTAGTCCGACACGCGCGAGGCCTGCTGCATGTTGTGCGTCACGATGACGAGGGTGTAGCGCCCCTTGAGCTCCTGCATCAGCTCCTCGATCTTGGCCGTGGCGAGCGGATCGAGGGCGGAACAGGGCTCGTCGAGCAGGACGATCTCCGGCTCGATCGCGATCGCGCGGGCGATGCACAGGCGCTGCTGCTGCCCTCCCGAAAGGCCGAGCGCGCTGTCGGAGAGGCGGTCCTTGACCTCCTCCCACAACGCGGCGCCGCGCAGGCTCCGCTCGACGATCTCGTCGAGCTCCGCGCGGCGGCGGACGCCGTGGATCCGCGGGCCGTACGCGACGTTCTCGTAGATCGACTTCGGGAAGGGGTTGGACTTCTGGAAGACCATTCCGACGCGGCGGCGCAACTCGTTCACGTCCCGCTTGGGGTCGTACAGGCTCTGGCCGTCCAGGGTGATGTCGCCGGAGATCCGGACGCCGTCCACGAGGTCGTTGAGGCGGTTGAAGCAGCGCAGCAGCGTCGACTTCCCGCACCCCGACGGGCCGATGAACGCGGTGATCTTGTGCTCGGGGATCCGCAGCCGCACGTCGTGGAGCGCCTGCGAGGCTCCGTACCAGAGGGACAGGTCCGAGACCTCGAGCAGCGGCCGCTCGATGACGGGGTCGAGGGCCGGGTCGTGGATCGGCGCGGCCGTCGTGTCGATGGGGGGCATGCGTTCGGTTCCTCGGCTCAGATCGCGCTGGAAGCGTACTTCCGGCGCAGGTGGTTGCGGACCAGAATCGCGACGAGGTTGACGGCCGTCACGACGAGGATGAGGAGCAGGGCCGTGGCGAAGACGAGGGGCTTCGTGGCCTCGACGTTGGGGCTCTGGAATCCCACGTCGTAGATGTGGAATCCCAGGTGCATGAACTTGCGCTCGAAGTGAACGAACGGGGCGTGGTGGTCCACGGGAAGCGAGGGCGCGAGCTTCACCATGCCGACGATCATGAGCGGCGCGACCTCGCCGGCGGCGCGGGCCATCGCCAGGATCATCCCCGTCAGGATCCCCGGCGCGGCCGCGGGGAGGACGACCTTGTAGGTCGTCTCGAACTTCGTCGCACCCAGCGCCAGCGACCCCTCGCGCACGATGCGCGGCACCGCGGCGAGACCCTCCTCCGTGGCGACGATCACGACGGGAACGGTCAGCAGCGCGAGCGTCAGGGACGCCCACAGGATGCCGCCGGTGCCGAACGTGGGCGTCGGAAGCTGGGAGGAGTAGAGGAGCCGGTCGATCGATCCGCCGATCAGGTAGACGAAGAAGCCCAGCCCGAACATGCCGAAGACTATCGACGGCACCCCGGCGAGGTTGTTCACCGCGATCCGGACGACCCGGACCAGGGGGCCCTGCTTCGCGTACTCCCGCAGGTACAGGGCGGCGAGCACGCCGAACGGGGCCACGGCGAACGACATCAGGAAGACCATCATGACGGTGCCGAAGATCGCCGGGAAGATGCCCCCTTCGGTGTTCGATTCGCGCGGGTCGTCGAAGACGAACTCCCGGATCCGCGACAGGTAGAGGCCGACCGTCTCCCCGGCGCCCATCGCGTTGGGACGGATCGCGCGGACGATGTTCCCGACGGCGATCTCCTTGCGCTCCCCCGACGCGGTTTCCATCACGAGCACGTCCGACATCAAAGCCTCGCGCATCGTGAACATCCGCTCGGCGAGCGTGTCGTACTCCCGCTGCTTCTCCTGCTCCCGCGCGGAGAGCTCCGCGGTGCGGCGCGGGTCCCCGGCGGCCTTCTTGCGCTCCCTGCGCAACTTCTCGATCGCGTGGTTCACGTCCCCGATCTCGCCGCGCTCGAGCCGCTGGAGATCGCCGACCGCCCTGTGCTTTGCCTCGAGCAGCGGCGGGAGCGCCGCGAGAACCGCCTCGGATCCGGCGGCCACGACCCCCTCGCCGCGGCGCAACTCCACGGGGAAGCCGTAGAAGTTCCCCCATTCGAGCCGTTCGAGCATCAGGACGCCGGGCGGCGCCTCGCGGCGCACGATCTGCCGCTCGTCCACCCATCGGAAATCGAGGCCCACGAGGTCGCGGTTGCCGATCTTGAGCTGGATCCGGGAGCGTCCCGAGGCGTCCGGGTCCTCCGGCGTCACCGGAAGGGGTTCGCGATCGTGCACCTCGCCCAGGAGCACGGTGCCGTCCGCGAGGAAGACCCGTTCGACCCGTTTCGGCCAGAAGTAGGCCAATCCCACCGCGGCGAGGAGCGCGAGCAGTCCCGCGATCAGCAGCAGGTTGAGGGCGAGGGCACCGCCGCACAACGCGGTGAGGGACTCGCCCAGGAGGTCGCTCCGACGACGGCGCGCGTCACCCATCGCGGCGCCTACAGCTGCGAGTACCGGCGACGCAGGCGCTGCCGGACGATCTCCGCGACCGTGTTGACCGCGAAGGTGACGAGGAAGAGAAGCAGACCCGCGAGGAAGAGGGTCCGGTACAGCGTGCTCCCCACGGGGGCCTCGGGGATCTCGACCGCGATGTTCGCGGAGAGCGTGCGGAAGCCGTTGAACGCGCTCCAGTCCATGATCGGCGTGTTGCCCGTGGCCATCAGGACGATCATCGTCTCGCCCACCGCCCGGCCGAATCCGACCATGATCGCGGAGAAGATCCCCGGGCTCGCGGTCGGCAGGACCACCCGGGTGACGGTCTGCCATCGGTTCGCCCCGAGGGCGAGCGACCCGGAAACGAGGTTCAGCGGGACGTTCGAGAACGCGTCCTCCGCGATGGCGAAGATGATCGGGATGACCGCGAATCCCATCGCCAGCCCGACGACGACCGCATTGCGCTGGTCGTACCGCAGCCCCGTCGTCTCCAGCAGCCAGACCTGGAAGTTCCCGCCGAACGCCACGGAAGCGAACGCCGGAGCGAGCTCCGCGGCGAGCCATGCGCCGGAGGCGAGCGCGAGGGCGTAGACGCCCACCTCCGCCCCCGTCGGGATCCGGTTGCGCCACGGGCGGGGCAGGCGCGACCAGGCCAGCCCCGCCGCCAGGACCGCGATCGTCGTGAACGGGACGGCGAGCAGCAGGGCGGGGAAGTGCTTCTCGACGATCGGGGCGAGCCAGAGGCCTCCGAGGAAGCCCAGCACCACGCTCGGGAGGGCCGCCATGATCTCCACGGTAGGCTTGACGTAGCGCTTGAGCGACGGGTGCATGAACTGGGAGGTGTACATCGCGCCGAACACGCCGAGCGGAATCGCGAGGAGCAGGGAGTAGACCGTCGCCTTGAGGGTGCCGAACACGAGCGGCGTCAGGCTCAGCTTCGACTCGAAGTCGTCCGTTCCTCCCGTGGACTGCCAGACGTGTGCGGGCTCGGGATAACTCTCGTACCAGACCTTGCCGAACAGGGCCTTCCAGCCGACCTCCGGGTGCGGGTTCTCGACGTCGTAGACGCCGACGACGCGGTCGGAGGCGGCGTAGAGCGCGTCGGCCTTGGGGGCGAAGAGCAGCGCACGGACGGGCGTATGCGGCGTCGAGCCACGCCAGAGGGTCCGAGCGGAGGTGGAGTAGTAGAGGCCCAGGCCTCCCTCCGCGTCGGCCACCGCGAACCCCTTGTCCCGGGGGGAGGGCGTGATCCGCACGATGGGTGCGCCGTGCGGCGCGAAGTCCCGGATCCGGCGCATCCGGAAGACGTCGTCGCCGCCGCGCGTCTGGAACCAGACCGAGACCGACCCGTCCGCTCCCCCCACGATCACCGAACGATCCCCCAGGAGGAGCGCGAGGGCGGCGACGGGACCGCTCGTCGCAGGGAAGATCTCGGGGTCGCCGGGGCTGCCGTCGCTCGCCTTCCAATGGAGCAATTCCCCCGTCTCGGAACCGGCGTACACGTCGCGGAGGTCGTTGGACGCGACGATCCGGACGAGCCGACGTCCGGACGCCGTCGCCGATGTCCGACTCTCGACGGACGATCGCTCTCCCGTGATCGCGTTCTCACGTACTTCGAGCCGAACGAACGCCAGATCCCCCGACGCGGTCTGGGCGAGCACGGAGGCCGAGCCGCTCTCCCCCAGGATCGCCGCGAACGCTCCCAGCGGGCGACCCTCGGGATCGACGTGGAAGACGATCGGCGCGCCGACGTCGGGGGTGACCTCGCGCGCCCCGGTGTTCGTGTCGAACGCGACGTCCCAGCCGATCCGCACCGCGGCGACGCGACCGTCGTCGGTCGAGCCGGCGAGGACCGGGGTCCCGGTGGCCGCGACGACGGCGGCCAGTCGAGGAGAGACTCCGTCGGGGCCGGGGGGGAACAGCGGGGCCTCGGACGCGAGGCCGCCGTCGGACTTCCGGAAGATACGGATCACACCGTCGAGTCCGAGCGCGGCCACATGGGTGCGGTGTTCGTCGACGAGCACCGCCTCGGCTGCGTCGGAGGGAAGCGGAATCGACTCCACGGGGGTCACGTCGGCGCCGCCGAGCAGCGGGACCACCTCGATGAGGATGAACACGAGGATGCCGAGGACGCTCGCGATGATGCCGAGTCCTCCGGCCGTGACGACGCTGCGCGCCGCGCGGTCGACCAGGAGCCGGGAGCGGCTCGTGCGGGCGACGGCGCGGCGCGGAGTCGCGTCCGCACGCGCGGGCGGGGGGTCGGTCAGGCTCGCCATGTTCGTCGGGCGTGCGGATGGTAACGCAGGGTCAGTTCAGTTTCGCGAGCTCGTCTTCGATGACCTTCGCGGGAAGGGGCAGGTACCCGTCCTTGACGACGATCTCCTGACCCTCCTTCGAGAGGATGTACCGCAGGAACTCGCGGGTGAGGGGGTCGATCGGCTTGTTCGGAGCGCGGTTCACGTAGACGAAGAGGAACCGGGAGAGCGGGTACTTCCCGGAGAGGACGTTGTCGGCCTCGTCGCTGTAGTAGGGCCCGCCGGCCTTGCTCGCGAGCTTCATCGCCTTCACGCCGGAGGTCTTGTACCCGATCCCGCTGTACCCCATCGCGAACTTGTCCCCGGTGACCCCCTGGACCACCGCCGCCGAGCCCGGCTGCTCCTTCACGGAGTCCCGGTAGTCGCCCTTGTACAGCGCATGCTCCTTGAAATAGCCGTAGGTCCCCGAGGCGGAGTTGCGGCCGTAGAGGCTGATCGGCTTCCCCGCCCACTCGCCCGTGAGGCCCAGGTCTCCCCAGGTCGTGATGTCCTTCTCGAATCCCCCCTTGCGGGTCTTGGAGAAGACGGCGTCCACCTGGGGAAGGGTGAGCTCCGCGAGCGGATTGTCCTTGTGGACGTACACGGCGAGGCCGTCGACCGAGGTCTTCACCGGGGTCGGCTTGTAGCCGAACTTCTTCTCGAATTCGTCGATCTCCGACTGCTTCATCGGCCGGCTCATCGGGCCGAGCTGCGCGGTCGCGGAGATGAGGGCGGGGGGCGCGGTCGAGGAGCCCTTCCCCTCGATCTGGATCTTGACGTTCGGGTACTGCTTCTGGAACCCCTCGGCCCAGAGGGTCATGAGGTTGTTCAAGGTGTCCGAGCCGATCGAGTTCAGGCTTCCGGAGATGCCGCTCGTCTTCTTGTAGGGCTTGATGTCCTTGTCGAGCTTGACCGCCTGCGCCATCGCGGGGGTCGTCAGGGCGACGGCCGTCAGGGTCGTCACGGCGAGCATGCGCTTCATGCCTCGTTCTCCTTTTACGTGGAGGCCGGACGGCCTCGCCCCGTCATTCGAGGCGACGAAGACGTCACGAACGTGAACTCCGTGTTAAAGGCCTGTTAACGGCCCTTCCGGCCCCGTACCGGGGACGTCACGCAACCGTGACCGCCCCGCAAACCCCCCGCAAAGCCGCAGGCCGACCGTGGAGGTCCGCACGTTGCGGAAACCACGGAGGAGCGAACCATGAATTGGGGGCGGGCGATCGCCGCAGTCCCGGTGCCCGTGATCGCGCTGATGTTGACGACGGCCCAGGCCGCGACGATCCACATCGGCGCCGACATCACGACGAGCCAGACCTGGACGGCCGACAACGAGTACATCCTGACGCAGCCGATCTACGTCACCTCGGGTGCGACGCTCACGATCGAGCCGGGCACGGTGGTTCGCGGCGAGCCGACCAGCGGCGCCAACGATCCGGGGACGCTCGTCATCACCCGCGGATCGAAGCTCCAGTCGCTCGGGACCGCCCGGCGCCCGGTCGTTTTCACGGACCTTCTCGACGACAACATCCTCGACAACCCCGGCTCGGGGAGCTACGGCGACCGGATCTCCTCCCGGTCGATCGTCGGCCAGTGGGGCGGCGTCGTCGTCCTGGGCTACGGGTACGTGGCCAACAACACGGCGGGGGCCGTGAACCCGGCCCGCGAGGTCCAGATCGAGGGCTTGACGGCGGTGGGGGGCGCCGGCCTCTACGGGAACTGCCAGGCCTTCCTCGCCGGCCCGTACGGCCGCAACTGCGACGACGGGGACAGCGGCACGATCCGCTTCACCCGCCTGTCCTACGGCGGCTTCAACCTCTCCGCCAACAACGAGATCAACGGCTTCACGATGGGCGGCGTCGGTCGCGAGACCGACGTGGCGTACATCGAGGTCTACCAGACCAAGGACGACGCGATCGAGTTCTTCGGCGGCGCGGTGAACTTCCGCAACGCGGTTCTCGCCAATCACGGCGACGACGGCGTGGACTACGACGAAGGCTGGCGCGGCAAGGCCCAGTACATCTTCCAGATGCAGAACGTCCCCGGTACCGAGGTGACCGACAAGGGAGGCGAGTGGGACGGCGGCAACAACCCCGACGCCTCGCTCCCGAAGACGATCCCGACCCTGTGCAACATGACGTGGGTCGGCCTCGGGGCATCCAAGACCACCTGGACGAACCACGACCGCAACACCGCGATCCACATGCGCGACAACGCGGGCGGGCGCTTGTACAACAGCGCCTTCCTCGACTTCGGCGGCGCGCCCCTGTGCATCGAGGGGGCGAGCAACATCGGCGGGAGCGCCACGGGCGCGAACACATCCGGCGAGCGCGCGATCACGCCGTACGCCGTGGACGGCGTCTACTACCTCGAACCGACGTCGTCCTTCGAGCTCGAGCTCCGGGGCAACGTCTGGTGGAACACCGGCTCCGACGCGTTCCTCGCGGACGCCCTGCCCACCGTCGGGACCTGCTCGGTGACCGTGGCGACGCAGTGCACCCAGAACACCGAGTGCCCCGCGGGGGAGACCTGCCTGAACAGCGGCTCGCGCTGGGGGTGCGACAGCGCCAAGCGGCACTACGACAACGGCCTGTTCACGAATGCGGCGCTCGAGAACACGCGCCTGGACAACCTCGACCCGCTCCCGATCCGCGAGCTGACCCGCCTTCCCTCGGGGCTCGCGTCCACGCACGATCCGATCGACGTGATCGACCCGATCCCGGCCGCGGGGAGCCCGCTCGCGAGCACGACCTTCACCTGCCCGACGGCGGGCGGCTTCCTCGAGGCGGCTCCGTACAAGGGGGCCTTCGCCCCGAACACCGCCAACTGGGCGGAAGGATGGACGCTGACCTCCCGCCTGGGCTACTTCGCTCCCAAGCCCCAGGTCGTCCAGACGACGGACATCACGACCTCCACCGTCTGGACCTCGGACAACGAGTACGTGATCGGAAACCCGGTCTACGTCACGAACGGCGCCACGCTGCGCATCGAGCCGGGCACGGTGGTTCGGGGCGAGCCGACCAGCGGCGCCAACGACCCGGGGACGCTCGTCGTCACCCGCGGCTCCAAGATCGTCGTGGACGGCACCCTCGACCGTCCGGTCGTCTTCACCGACCTCGCCGATGACAACGTCGGCGCGTCCTACGGCTCCGGTTCGTACGCCGACCGCGCGTCGTCCCGTTCGATCGTCGGTCAGTGGGGCGGCCTCGTCGTCCTCGGCTACGGCTACGTGGCCAACAACACGGCGGGGGCGGTGAACCCGGCCCGCGAGGTCCAGATCGAGGGCCTGACGGCCGTGGGCGGCGCCGGCCTCTACGGAAACTGCCAGGCCTTCCTCGCCGGCCCGTACGGCCGCAACTGCGACGACGGCGACAGCGGCTCGTTGCGCTACTTCCGGATCTCCTACGGCGGCTTCAATCTCTCCGCCAACAACGAGATCAACGGCGTCACCCTCGGCGGCGTCGGCCGGAACACCACGATCGAGCGTTTCGAGGTCTACCAGACCAAGGACGACGCGATCGAGTTCTTCGGCGGGGCCGCCAACATCAAGTACGCGGCCCTCACCAACCACGGCGACGACGGCGTCGACTACGACGAGGGCTGGCGCGGCAAGGCGCAGTTCGTCTTCCAGATGCAGAATGTCCCCGGCACCGAAGTGACCGACAAGGGCGGCGAGTGGGACGGCGGCAACAACCCCGACGCCTCGCTCCCGAAGACGATCCCCACGCTCTCCAACATGACCTGGGTCGGACTCGGGGCCTCCAAGACCACCTGGACGAACCACGACCGCAACACCGCGATCCACATGCGCGACAACGCGGGCGGGCGCGTCTACAACAGCGCCTTCCTCGACTTCGGCGGCGCACCCCTGTGCATCGAGGG
>DASVAW010000081.1 GCA_036376135.1 Candidatus Polarisedimenticolaceae bacterium
GAGAACGGGGTTCTTCAGGAGCCGTTCTACTTCCGCACCTGGGTGGAGCGGTACCACATCCCGCCGCGCGATCCCGCGAACCCGGAGCGCGAGGAGCATCCGGTCGTCGACTCGCCCAACGGCGGCTACGACGGGTTCCCCGAGCGTTACCCCGAGGGCGACGGCTCGAAGAACTTCTTCGTTCCGAAGATGTGCAACCACTGCCACAACTCGCCGTGCGTGCAGGTCTGCCCCGTCGGGGCGACGTTCGACAGCCCCGACGGCGTCGTGCTCGTCGACAAGTCGTATTGCCTGGGCTGCCGCTACTGCGTGCAGGCGTGCCCCTACGGCTGCCGCTACATCGATCCGCGCACCAACACCGTCGACAAGTGCACGCTCTGCTACCACCGGATCACGAAGGGTCTGACGACCGCCTGCTGCGAGTCGTGCCCCACGGGGGCGCGCCTGCTCGGCGACCTCCGCGACCCGGCCGACCCGATCCACGAGCTGCTGCGCACGAACAAGGTGCAGGTGCTCAAGCCCAACCTCGCCACCGGGGCGAAGCTCTACTACTCCGGCCTCGACGGCCAGGTCCGCTGAGGGGAGCGCGCGATGGAACATCTCCTTCACGGCGTCGAAGGCTTCATGTACCCCAACGAGATCGAGCTCCAGTGGAGCGTGCTGATCGTGCTCTACCCGTTCATCACGGGGCTCGTCGCGGGCGCGTTTATCCTCGCTTCGCTGCTGCGCGTCTTCAACGTCGAGGCGATCAAGCCGACCTACCGGCTCGCGCTGCTGACCGCCCTCGCGTTCCTCATCGTCGCGCCGCTCCCGCTGCAGATGCACCTCGGCCATCCCGAGCGCTCGTTCGAGATGTACCTCACCCCGCACACCACCTCGGCGATGGCGATGTTCGGGTTCGTCTACCTCTGGTACCTGCTGGCGGTGCTGGTCATCGAGATCTGGCTGGACTTCCGCCCGGAGATCGTTCGATTCGCGCAGGAGTCGACGGGCTGGAAGCGGCTGTTCTACCGGGCGCTGACGCTCGGGTCCTACAACGTGAGCCCGCGGGCGCTCGAGATCGACGACAAGGTGGGGTGGTTCATCACCGTCGTCGGCATCCCGTCGGCGTTCCTGCTCCACGGCTACGTCGGGTTCATCTTCGGCTCCATCAAGGCGAACCCCTGGTGGTCCACGCCGCTGATGCCGATCGTCTTCCTGTTCTCCGCGATCGTCTCGGGGATCGCGGCGGTGCTGTTGATCTACATCGTCTACTGCGTCACGAAGTCGATCAAGCTCGACATGCGCTGCCTCGACGCGATGGCGAAGTTCCTGTTCTTCGCCTTCCTGATCGACTTCACGCTCGAGTCCCTGGACCTGATCCACCGCATCTACGAGTCGGACGAGTCGTTCAAGACCCTCGACTTCATGGTGAAGACGAAACTCTACGGCTCGCACATCATCGTGCAGCTGATCCTGGGCACCCTCGCGCCCTTGGGGCTTCTGGCCCTGACCCAGATCCTGAAGCTGACGGAGAGCGCGCGGCGCAGCCTCTACACGATCGCGGCGGTGCTGACGCTCGTCGGGATCTTCGCGATGCGCTGGAACGTCGTGATCGGCGGACAGCTGTTCTCCAAGAGCTTCCTCGGATACACGACCTACAAGATGGGATTCGCCACCCGCGAGGGTCTGCTCCCGGCGATCGTGCTCATGATCCTGCCGTTCCTCATCCTCTGGGTGCTGGTCCGGCTGTTCCCCCCGATGAAGGAGACCTCATGCGCGGAATCTGGCTCCTGATCGGCGCGATCGCGGCCATCCCGTCCCGGGCGGCGATGCCCCAGCCCGCGAGCGCGGAGATCTGCGGGGACTGCCACCGGGCCATCGCCGAGGGTTGGAAGAAGTCGGCCCACGCCCGTGCGATGGAGAGCCGCCTCTTCCAGGAGGCCCTCCGGAAAGCCGGCGAGGACTTCGGCACGGACGCGAAGAAGGTCTGCCTCGGCTGTCACGCCCCGCTCGCGGTGAAGCTCGGCGACTTCGAGCTCGTGAAGAAGGTGAGCTGGGAAGGGGTCACCTGCGACTTCTGCCACTCGATCCGGTCGGTCGACGTGTCCGGCCCGAATCCGAAGGCGACCGTCGAGGTCTCGAACCTGAAGAGCGGACCGTCGAAGGACTCCGTCTCGCCCGCCCACGCGACGGCGTATTCGAAGGTGCACACGGAGTCCGAGACCTGCGCCGTCTGCCACGAGTACAGGAACGCGGGCGGCTTCGCCGTCGTCACCACCTACAGCGAGTGGAGGGAGAGCCCCGCCGGCAAGGGCGGCATCCCGTGCCAGGGGTGCCACATGTACCTCGTCCAGGGACAGGTCGTCGATCCGCGCGTGCGGCGGGAGTCCTCGCACCAGGTGAACCTGCACGAGATGCCCGGCAGCCACTCGATCGAGCAGCTCAACAAGGCGCTCAAGGCGTGGATGACGGTCAAACGCGACGGGAACACGCTGCGCGTGAACGTGCGCCTCTCCAACGACGGCGCCGGACACTACCTCCCGACCGGATCGCCGATGCGCCAGATCGTCCTCGAGGTCCGGGCGGCGCCGTTCGGGATCGACTCGATGCGCCAGGAGCGCAAGCTCACGCGCGCGCTGAAGGACGCCTCGGGCGCTCCGATCCAGCAGGAGCACGTCGCCTTCCTGAAGGCGGCCTCCGTGGCCTCCGACACGAGGCTGGCCCCGGACGAGACGCGGACGGAGACCTTCGCCTTCGAGGTGCCGAAAGACACGAAGACACGGGTGGAGACGAGGCTCTACTACGTCCACTCCCCCGCCGCAGGGAGCGATCTCGCGCGCCGGGTGAAGTTCATCGAGCTGGTGCAGATGGCTCCGTAGGAGTCTTCGCAGGGAGGGCCGACCATGACCGCGTCGCAGCGCCCGCTCGCCACGACGTGGCTCGTCGCGGCGCTCGCCGCAGGGGCGGCGGCGGCGGACCCCCCGCAGCTCGTCGAAGCCAAGGCGCCGCCCTTCAGCGAGGGGATCTTCCCCTGCAAGCAGTGCCACGACGGTCCGGGAGACCGCACGCGGCGGTCGCTGGGCTTCCACGAGGAGATCCAGGCCGCGTTCGACCACGATGCGGAGCACCGCTGGTGCCTGGATTGCCACGACAACGCGGACCGGGACGTCCTGCACCTGTCGAACGGCGATCCCCTCCCGTTCACCGAGTCCTACCGACTCTGCGGCCAGTGCCACGGCGACAAGTACCGGGACTGGCGGGCGGGGGTGCACGGCAAGCGCGTCGGCCGCTGGGACGGCGAGAAGACCTACTTCCTCTGCGTCAACTGTCACAACCCGCACTCCCCCCGATTCAAGGGCGTCGTGGAGATCGAGGTCGGGGGCGTGAAGACGACCGCGCCGACGTCCGAGAATCTGAAGCCCGAGCCGAGGCCACGCCGGCCCGGGGAGATGCGGCGATGAGCGCCGGGCGGACGAATCCGGGACACGACCCGGTGCGCCGCAACCTGCTCAAGATGGCCGGTGCGGGAGCGGCCGTCGCCGCCCTGTCGGGCTGCCGTATCGAGGAGTTCTTCCGGGCCCACTTCCGGGAGCTGTCGAAGGCCGACCTCGACGCCGCGCTCCGGGGCATCGAGCGGTCGAATCTCGAGCGGTTCGGGAAGCGAACGACCGTGGACGCCACCGGGGCGCGCCCGGGCGTCGAGTTCGGTTACGGCCTCGACCTTTCGCGTTGCGTGGGCTGCCGGCGCTGCGTGTACGCGTGCGTGAAGGAGAACAACCCGTCCCGCGAGCACCCGCAGATCCACTGGATCCGGGTCCTGGAGATGGACAAGGAGCACGGCGTCGATCTGATGCACTCGGAGATCTACTACGAGCCGGAAACGGTTCCGCAGCCCGGCAAGTTCTACTTCCCGGTCCAGTGCCAGCAGTGCCGCGACGCGCCCTGCGTGAAGACCTGCCCCACCGGCGCCACCTGGCAGGAGCCCGACGGCATCGTGGTCATCGACTACGACTGGTGCATCGGTTGCCGCTGCTGCATGTCGGCCTGCCCCTACGGCGCACGACACTTCAACTGGGCCGAGCCGACGCTGCCGGCGGAGGAGCTGAACCCGGACCAGCACTACCTCGGCAACCGCCCGCGCCCCAAGGGCGTCGTGGAGAAATGCACCTTCTGCATCCAGCGGACGCGCAAGGGGCTCTACCCGGCGTGCGTCGAGGTCTGCCCCGTCGGCGCGCGGAAGTTCGGGAACCTGCTCGACCCCGAGAGCGAGGTGCGCAAGGTCATGGACACCAAGCGCGTCTTCATCTTCAAGGAAGAGCTCGCGACCCACCCGCGGTTCTTCTACTTCTACGCCACCTGAGGCCGGAGCGACGATGCGCGGATTTCTGGAGTTCGTCCGCGGATGCGGCCGCCAGGTCGTCCGGGGGGACCGTGCGTACTGGGCGTGGCTCGCGGGGCTCGGGATCGCCATCGCGATCGGGGCCTTCGCCTACGCCAACCAGTTCCGGAGCGGCCTGATCGCGACGAACATGCGCGACCAGGTGTCGTGGGCCTTCTACGTCGGCAACTTCACGTTCCTCGTCGGCGTGGCCGCGGCGGCGATCCTCCTGGTCATCCCCGCCTACGTCTACCAGTGGAAACCGATCAAGGAAGTCGTCCTCCTGGGGGAGCTGCTCGCGATCTCGGCGCTCGCGATGTGCCTGCTGTTCGTCGTGGTCGACGTCGGGCGCCCCGACCGGCTGCTGCACATGGCGCCGTTCCTGGGAACGCCGAACTGGCCCGCCTCGCTCCTCGCGTGGGATGCCCTCGTGCTCAACGTCTACCTCGCGCTCAACCTCGTGCTGGTGGTCTACATCCTGTTCAAGGCGTATCGGGACGAGCCGGCGGACATGCGCATCCTCGTCCCGCTCGTGCTCCTGTCGATCCCCGTGGCGAT
Source organism: Candidatus Polarisedimenticolaceae bacterium (assembly GCA_036376135.1). Taxonomy (NCBI): domain Bacteria; kingdom Pseudomonadati; phylum Acidobacteriota; class Candidatus Polarisedimenticolia; order Candidatus Polarisedimenticolales; family Candidatus Polarisedimenticolaceae; species Candidatus Polarisedimenticolaceae bacterium. Next base: position 4,919 of record DASVAW010000081.1, read on the forward strand.
CTCGACGCACACGGTGACCGCGTTCCTCTACAACGGCATGGCGTCGCGGCCGTACTGGAACGCCTCGATCCTGGCGCCGCGCTTCATCGCCTCGGCGTTCTGCTCGGGCCCCGCGGTGATGCTGATCCTCTTCCAGATCCTGCGCCGCACGGTGAAGCTCCCCATCAGGGACGAGGCGATCTGGAAGATCGCCGAGCTGATGGCCTACGCGATGTTCCTGAACCTGTTCCTGCTCGGCGCCGAGGTGTTCAAGGAGTTCTACTCGGCGACCGAGCACACCCTCTACACGCGCTACCTGTGGTTCGGCATCGGCGAGCACACGGCGCTCGTGCCGTACGCCTGGCTGTCGCTCGCCTGCAGCGTGGTCGCGTTCGTCCTCTTCCTGGTCCCCGCGACCCGTCGCAATTTCAAGACGCTGAACCTCGGGTGCGTCCTGATCTGGGCGGGGGTCTACATCGAGAAGGGGATGGGGCTCGTCATCCCCGGGATGACCCCGGACACGCTCGGCGAGATCTACGAGTACCGACCGACCCTCAACGAATGGTGCATCGCCGCGGGGATCTTCGGGATCGGGTTCCTCGTCTTCACGATCCTCGTGAAGATCTCCGTCCCGATCCTGTACGGCACCTTCCACGCCAGGCACGAGTGAGGGTCGGGCCCCGTATACTCGCGCCGTGCGCCGACGCGACTTCCTCCACCTCGCCGCCGCCTCGGCGGTGGGCGCGCTCGTTCCCTCCCGCCCCGCGCGTGTGCGGGGTGTCGTCCGCTCCGCAGGGAAGGGGATCGCCGGCGTCGCGGTCAGCGACGGACGGACGGTCGTCGGGACGGCGTCCGACGGCACGTTCGAGCTCGTCACCACCTCCGAGCGCGAGTTCGTGCAGATCGCCGTTCCCTCCGGGTACCGCATCCCGACGCATCCGTGCGGGACCGCCCGCTTCTACGCGCCGGTCGCGCCGGAAGCGGTCTTCGACCTGGAGCCCCTTCCGGTCTCCGACGAGCGACACACCCTCCTCGCGCTCGGCGACATCCAGACGGAGGACCGGGAGGAGATGGGCTGGTTCCACGAGCGGAGCGTTCCGGACCTGCTGGAGACGATCGGCCGGCAGGAAAACCGGCACGTCGTGGGGCTCGCCCTCGGCGACCTGATGTTCGACGACCTGTCGCTGTATCCGAGGTACGAGGAATCGGTGCGGCGCATGGGGGTGCCGTTCTTCCAGGTGATCGGGAACCACGACCTCGACCAGGAGGCGGCGGTCGACGAGGACTCGACGCGGACCTTCACCCGGCACTTCGGGCCCCGCTACGCCAGCTTCGATCGCGGGGCCGTCCACTACGTGATCCTCGACGACGTCTTCTGGAACGGCGAGGGATACCTCGGCTACCTCGACGCCGACCAGCTGGCATGGCTCTCGGCCGACCTCGCGCTCGTCGAGAAGGGGCGCACCGTCGTCGTCGCCACGCACATCCCCCTGCAGGGAAGCCACGACGTCCGCCAGGGAAGGAAGAAGCCGACGCCGACGATGTCGGTCACGAATCGCGAGCTCCTCTTCCGGCTCCTCGAGCCGTACCGGGTGCACGTCCTCGCGGGACACACGCACGAGAGCGAGCACCTCTTCCATCACGGCCTGCACGAACACGTCGCCGGGGCGATCTGCGGCGCGTGGTGGAGCGGGCCGATCTGCGCCGACGGCACGCCGAACGGCTACGCCGTGTACGACGTGAAGGGAGAGGAGGTCACCTGGCGCTACAAGGCGGTCGGCCGGCCGGAGGACCACCAGATCCGCGTCGAGCGGGCCGACGACGGCGAGATCGTCGCGAACGTGTGGGACTGGGACCCGAAATGGGAGGTCGTCCTCTACGTGGACGGGGCCCGGCGGGGGGCGATGGAGCGGCGGAACGGCCGCGACCCGCTGAGCGTGCGGCTGCACCGGGGTCCGGACCTTCCCGAGCGCCGGAAGTGGGTGGAGCCGTACGTGACCGCGCACCTGTTCTTCGCGAAACCCCCGGACGGCGCGCGCGACGTCCGGGTCGAGGCGACGGATCGGTTCGGGCGCGTGTCGACGGCCTCCATCGCCGTTGGCCCCGCCTGATCCTTCGGCTACGATTCGCGGGATGCGCGTCCTCATCGTCGGCGGTGGACAGGTCGGCTCCCTGATCGCCCAGCGCCTCACCCGCGAGGGGAACGAGGTCACCGTCGTCGAGGCCGGGCACGAGCGGTGCCTCGAGCTCGAGTCGCAGCTCGACGCCAAGATCGTCGAGGGGAACGCCGTGCGCGTGCGCACGCTGCGCAAGGCCGGGATCCGGGACGCCGAGATGCTGATCGCCGTGACCGACCAGGACGAGATCAACGTCCTGGCCTGCCTCATCGCCCAGGCCGAGTCGAACGTCCGGGTGAAGATCGCCCGGATCCGCACCCACGAGGTCGACCACTGGAGGCGCATCACGGCGGCGACCGGCCTCCGGATCGACATGATCATGCACCCCGAGAGCGCGATCGCGGAGCGGATCATGCGCGTGATCCGCGTGCCCGGCGTCTCCGACGTCTTCGACTTCGCCGACGGGAACGTGCGGCTGTTCGGGATGAACGTCGAGGCCGGAAGCCCGGTGGAGGGGAAGACCCTCGAGGAGCTCGACCGCGCCGGGCCGCCGCGGGACTCGCTGATCGCGATGATCTTCCGCGGCACCCAGGTGATCATCCCGCACGGGGCGGAGCGGCTGCGCGAGGGGGACCACGCCTACGTCGTCACGACGCGGGAGAACTGGTCCGAGGTCCTGAAGTTCATGGGGCTCGCGGAGCAGGCGCCGGTGCAACGCGCCTTCATCGTGGGCGGGAAGCAGATGGGGATCACCTGCGCGGAGCTGCTCGAGGCCCAGGGGGTCGACGTCAAGCTGTTCGAGCCGGACGCGGGGCGCGCGACCCGGATCGCCGAGATCCTGAGGAAGTCGATCGTCGTCCACGCCGACGGGACCGACCAGAAGGTCCTCGAGGACGAGAACGTGGAGGGGGTCGACGTCTTCCTCGCCCTGACCGGCCACGACGAGGACAACATCATCGCCTCCCTGCTCGCCCGCCGACTCGGCGTGCGCAAGGTCGTCGCGCTCATCAACCGCCCGAACTACATCCCGATGGCCCAGCGCCTCGGGGTCAACACCACGGTCAGCCCGCGCCTGGTCGCCGTGGACCGGATCCTCCAGTTCGTGCGGAAGGGGAGCGTCCTCTCCGTGACGACGTTCCGGGAGGAGGAAGCCGAGGCGATCGAGCTGATCGCCCCCGAACGGTCCCGTCTGATCGGGCGCAAGCTGCGCAACGTGAAGCTCCCCGAGGGGGCGATCGTCGGCGCGATCGTGCGTCCCGACGGCGAGGTCCGCGTTCCCCGGGGCGACGTCGAGATCCACCCCGGCGACCGGGTGATCTTCTTCGCGCTGGAATCGGTCGTCCCGAAGCTCGAGTCGGCGTTCCTCGTGGAGCTCGGGAAGCGGCGTCCGTGATCCGGGTCCGCGCGCTCGCGCACGTGCTGGGTCCCCTGCTCGTGGCCCTCGCGGCGTTGTTCCTGGTCCCGCTCGGCTGGGCCGTCTGGAGGCGCGATCCCGGCATCGACGAGCTCGGCGTCTCGACGGCGATCACCCTGGCGGCCGGCGCGGCCCTCTGGACCTGGGGAAAACGCCCCGACCGCGCGCTCGGCGGCCGCGAGGCGACGCTCCTCGTGGCGGTGGCGTGGCTCGCCGTCGTCCTGTTCGGGGCGCTTCCGTTCGCCTTCGACCCCGCCTTCCCGACCTTCGCCGACGCCTTCTTCGAGTCCGCCTCCGGGTTCACGACGACCGGCGCGACCGTGCTGGAGAAAGTCGAGGTCCTCGACGCCCCGATCCAGTTCTGGCGCTGCTTCACCCACTGGATCGGCGGGATGGGGATCGTGCTCCTCGGCATCGCGATCCTCCCGCTCGTCGGCCACGGCGGCATGAACCTCTACCGCGCCGAATTCTCGGGGGCGCGCTCCGAGAAGATCCGGCCGCGCATCGCGGAGACGGCGCGGTCGCTCTGGAAGGTCTACCTCGCCCTGACGATCGCGCAGTACGTGGCCATGCGCCTGGCGGGAGTGTCGCCGTTCGAGTCGCTCTGCCACACCTTCGGGACGCTGGGGACCGGCGGCTTCTCGACGCGGACCGCGAGCGTCGGCGGGTTCGAGAGCCCGGCCGTGGAGTGGATCGTCATCACCTTCATGTTCCTGTCCGGGATGTCGTTCGTGCAGCACTACCGCTGGCTCGTCGAGCGGCGGGTGGGAAGCGTCTGGCGCGACGTCGAGTTCCGCGGGTACGTCGCCGTCGCCCTGGCGGCGACGGCGCTGATCGTGCCGTTCCTCATGCGGTACTCCGGCTACGACCTCGAGCGGGCGATCCGCGGCGCCGCGTTCCAGGTCGTCTCGATCCAGACGACGACCGGGTTCATGTCCGAGGACTTCGAGTTGTGGCACCCGCTTCCGCAGGTCCTCCTCCTCAGCCTCATGTTCATCGGAGGCTGCACCGGCTCGACCGCGGGCGGGCTGAAGGTGGCGCGCGTGATGCTGCTGGGCGGGGTCGTCTACCGCGAGTTCCGGCGGATGGTGGAGCGTCGGGGCGTCTTCGCCGTGCGCCAGGGGGGGAAGGTCGTCCCCGAGGAGACGATCCAGGGGCTGCTCAGCCTCGTCTACCTCGCCTTCCTCGTGAACTTCGTCTCGGTTCTCGCGCTCGCGGCGGCCGGCGTGGACGTGTTGACCGCGATCTCCGCGGTCGCCGCGTGCATGTTCAACGTCGGCCCCGGCCTCGGCACGGTCGGCCCCGCGGAGTACTACGGCCACCTCCCGCAGTTCGTGAAATGGGTGTTGTCCGGGTGCATGATCGCGGGGCGTCTCGAGTTCTACACGACGATCGTGATCCTGACCCCCGCGTTCTGGAGGCGTTGAGATGCGGACGGCCCTCGACGCCAGCGCGCCCTTCCGGGCGCTCCCCCCGGCTCTCCTCGACCTCGTCGTCGCGAAGGCGACGCTTCGGGACTTCGCGGCGGGGGAGACGATCATCGCGCAGGGCGCCGCGGCGGGTGCGCTCTACGTCCTCTCGGCGGGGGAGGCGCGGGTCGTCCTCCACGATCACGGCGTGGCGCGCTCGCTCGCGACGGTCGGCCGCGGCGCCGTGCTCGGCGAGATGGCGCTCCTCACCGCGGGTCCCAGCACCGCGGAGGTCGTCGCCGCGACCGACGTTCGGGCGCTCGAGCTGCTTCCCGCCGACTTCTTCGCCCTCGTCGCGGATCACCCCGACCTCGCCGTCGTCCTCACCCATCTCGTCGCGGAGCGGCTGGGGAGCGCGCGCGGCGACGGCCTCGGCGGGAAGGTCCTCGAGGGGTACCGCATCGGCCGGCCGGTGGGTCGCGGCGCGATGTCGGTCGTCTACGAGGCCGAAGAGGTCGCGAGCGGCCGTCGCGTCGCGTTGAAGATGATGAGCCACCGCCTCGTCCATCGCGCCGACGCGATCGCGCGGTTCGAGCGGGAAGCCCGCGTCCTCCGATCGCTCGATCACCCGGGCATCGCACGTCTGATCGGCGACTTCCCGGCGTTCGGCACGCGGTTCCTGGTGCTCGAGTTCGTCGAGGGGGAGTCGCTCGACCGCCGCCTCGAGCGCGACGGCGCGCTTCGCACCGCCGACGCCCTGAAGTTGCTCGCCCGGATCGCCGACGCCCTCGCCCACGTCCACGCGCGAGGGGTCGTCCACCGCGACCTGAAGCCCGGGAACGTGATGCTCCCCAACGCGGGGGGCGTGAAGCTCCTCGACTTCGGCCTCGCCGACACCGGCGTCGAGCACGTGATCGCGGGGAGCGTCCTCTACATGCCCCCCGAGCAGATGGAGGGGAAGGACTCCGGTCCGGCGGCCGACGTCTACGCCTTCGCCTGCATGGCGATCGAGATGCTCTCGGGGCGCCTGCCGTTCGAGGGGCGCACCCCCGAGCGGCTCCACGAGGAGAAGCTCCGCTACGTCGTCCCGCAGGCGGAACAGATCGCGCCGCGACTGCCGGCGAAGGTGCACGCGTTCCTGGCCGCGGCGATGCTCCCGGAAGCGGAGCGGCGGCCGGCGATGAAGGCGACCGTGTTCGTGCGGTCGCCGCTTCGGTTCTTCGGGCGGTGGAACCGCGCCACGCACTGAGGCGCGGGTCGGGGGAGCGCGGGGCGCGCGGAATCGCGCGGCGATCGGCCGAAGGTGGATCGAGAGGGATTCGTCCTACCGGAAGGCGGCGAGTACGCCCAGGGTCAGGTACGTGGCGGCGCCGAACCGGTGCACCCAGCGATCCGTGCCCGGCCGATCCCGCCACCAGGCGCCGAGCGTTCCCGCCGTCATCGCCCACAACGCGTCGGTCAGGAGGCCCAGCCCGACGAAGATCAGTCCGAGGACGAGCAGCTGGCGTTGGGCCTCCCCCTTCGCCGGATCGACGAACTGGGGAAGGAAGGCGAGCAGGAAGAGCGCGGACTTGGGGTTGAGCAGATTCACGATCACGCCATCGCGGAATACCTGCAATAAGGATCGTTCGGAGTGGGCAGCGTCTCGCGCGTCGCTGCCGTTCGCGGTACGCAGGGCGCGAACGCCGAGAACCACGAGGTAGGCGGCTCCCGCGATCTGCACCCCCCGCAGCGCCCCCGGTCGGGCCAGCAGGAGCGCCGACACCCCCAGCCACGCGAGCATCACGTGGGTCACTCCCCCGATCGACAACCCCAACCCCGAGACAAACCCGGCGAGCCGCCCTTGTCGAATCGCGGTCGCCACGATGTAGAGGACCGCCGGGCCGGGGGTCACGAGGATGGCGAGGGCGGCGAGGAGGAACAGCGCGGACACCGCGGCATGGTACGGCGAATACCTCCGCGGAGTCAGGAACTCCCTTACACCGCGCCCCGGCGCGGCCGCGTACAACAGCGGCCGACATGAGCGAGCGCAGCCGCCCCCTGAGAATCCTGCTGGTCGACGACAACGAGATCTTCCTCACGGCGGCCGGGGGCTGGTTGTCCCGGCAACCGGGGCTCGACCTCGTGGCGACGGCCGGCGACGGCGAGGAGGCGCTGGCCGTCCTCCCCACGGCGAAGCCCGACCTCGTCGTCATGGACACCTTCATGCCCGGGATCGGCGGACTCGAGGCGACACGCCTCATCAAGTCCGCTCCCGGGGCCCCGTACGTCGTGATGGTCAGCGTGCACGAGGGGCCGGCGATCGAACGGGAAGCGTGGGCCGCCGGGGCCGACGGCTTCGTCACGAAGGCGGAGCTTTACGCGCACCTTCCGGCGCTGATTCAGGAGCTCTTCGCGACGAAGCCGCCGAGCCGCGGCGTGTCGCGATCGAAGTCTTCGGCAATTCAAGGCGAACAAGGAGGACAGTGAGATGCGTTTCGAGAATTCGATGAAGACGGTGGTCGCGGCGATCGCGATCGTGACGGCGGCGACGGTGGCCCTGGCGGCCCCTCCCGGGAAGCCCCGGTTCGTCCCGATGGGCGAGACCTACCTCGTCCCGATGGACATGAACGGCGACGGCTCGGTGATCGTCGGTCGCGGGTACTTCGGCCTCCCGACCTTCCGCTACACGATCGCGGGGGGCGTCGAGAACCTCGGCGGCGGGTGCGGCGCCGGGACGGCGTCGGTCTCCGAGGACGGCAACACCGTCCTCAGCTGCATCACGCGCCCCGACGGCGTCGAGGCGGCGGCGGCGTGGACCGGCAGCGACTGGCAGGACCTCGGCTCGGTGGCGGGCGCGGTCAACTGCGACGCCAGCCTGAGCAGCGGCTGGGATCTCTCCGGTGACGGGCGGACCGCGGTCGGTCTCGTCTGGCTCGCACAGATCTGCCGGGCCCACGCGGGTTCGTGGGACCTCGAAAACGGCGGTCCGGCGACGGACCTGGGCTCGCTCGTCGAGGGGCGCGCCACACGGGCGAACGCCGTGAACTTCGACGGCACCATCATCGCCGGCTGGCAGGACGATGAGGTCGGTCAGCGCGCGGGGGCGATGTGGGTGAACGGGGTCGAGTCGCCCGTTCTCACCGAGGCCGGCGAGAGCGTCGGCGAAGTCCAGTTCGTGAACGGAGACGGCTCCGTGATGGTCGGCAACAACTACCCGTACGGCACCCCGAACTCGTGGGTCTGGACCGCGAAGCGCGGCTTCACCACGATCGACGCGCCGAGCACCCTCTTCCAGCTCTTCGCGATCGACGCCGCCGACGACGGCTCCGTCGTCGTGGGCCTCGGCCGCGATCGTCAGGGGAACCCCAAGGGGTTCATCTGGACGCTGAACGGCTCGAAGTTCACGTGGATGGACGACTACCTCGCCAAGAAGGGCCTCGCCCCCGGCTGGAAGATCGGCTCCGTGAGCGCGATCTCCGGGGACGGCAGGACCCTCGCCGGGTACGGGATCAACCCGAACGGCGACGTCGAAGGGTTCGTCCTCGAGAACTTCTGATCCGTGGCTGCTTCGGGGAGGTCATGGAAGAGGGGAGCCTCCGGGCTCCCCTCTTTCTTTCTGACGGCGGTCCTGCTGGCGTCCCCCGCGCTCGGCGCGCCGTACCGCGTCCGCGAGATCGCGGCTCCCGCGACGGTCGGCTCGTCGAACCCGTCGGGGTTCGTCCCCCTCGCCGGTTCCGTGCTCTTCTCCGCCTGCGACCCGTTCCACGGCTGCGAGCTGTGGAGAAGCGACGGCACCGCGGCGGGCACGACCCTCGTGAAGGACATCCAGCCCGGTCCCGGCGGCTCGGGCCCGCAGGGGCTCACCCGCGTCGGGGCGTCGGTCTTCTTCGGCGCCGACGACGGCGCCTCCGGCGCGGAGCTGTGGCGAACCGACGGCACGTCGTCCGGCACCGTCCGGGTCCGGGACATCGCCCCCGGCAGCGGCGCTTCTTCCCCCCAGCAGCTCGTCGATCTCGGCGGAACCCTCCTGTTCACGTCGACGACGCCGTCCGAGGGGCGCGAGCTGTGGAGGTCCGACGGCACCGAAGCGGGGACGGTTCTCGTGAAGGACATCCGCCCCGGTGCTTCGTCCTCCTCGCCGTCGGAGGTCCGGGTCTACCTCGGCGCGTTGTTCTTCGGGGCCGACAACGGCACGCAGGGTCGCGAGCTGTGGAAGTCCGACGGGACCGCGGCGGGGACGGTCCTCGTCAAGGACATCGATGCGGGGACCGGGTCGTCGCGGCCGTCATGGCCGATCGTCGTCGGGACGACGATGTACTTCGCCGCCGCCACCGCCGCCGACGGCGAGGAGCTCTGGAAGACCGACGGCACGACCTCCGGCACCGTTCTCGTGAAGGACATCCAGGCGCGGGAGTTCTCCTCCTCCCCCACGTCGCTCGCCGCCTTCGGCGGAACCGTCTACTTCGCCGCCGACGACGGGCAGGACGGCGCGGAGCTCTGGCGCAGCGACGGGACCGCCGCGGGGACCGTCCTCGTGAAGGACGTCCGGTCCGGTGCGACGGGGTCGTTTCCCGCGAGCCTCGTCGTCTCGGGCGGGCGGCTGTTCTTCACCGCCGACGACGGCACGCACGGCGTCGAGCTCTGGCGCAGCGACGGCACCGCCGCCGGAACGACGCTCGTGCGCGACATCGTCGCGGGGGCGGGGGATGGAATCCCGTCGCTGCTGACGGACCTTTCCGGCACCCTCGTCTTCCGCGCCGACGACGGAATCTCGGGGAGCGAGCCGTGGGCGAGCGACGGGACGCCCACCGGGACGGGGCGGATCGTCGATCTCGCGCCGGGAGCGGCGGGCTCGTCGCCGACGGCGCTCGTCGCGATCGCGGGAACGCTCTGGTTCGGCGCGGACGACGGCACCTCGGGACGCGAGCCATGGCGGACCGACGGGAGCGCAGGGGGGACCGCGAAGCTCGACGACCTGCACGGCGGAGCGCGGGACGCGGGGATCCGCGTGCCGGTCGACCACGCGGGTTCCCTCGTCTTCGCGGCGGACGACGGCGTCTCGGGCTCGGAGTTGTGGAGCTCCGACGGGAGCGGCGCGGGGACGGCGCTCGCGGCGGACGTGCGGGTCGGCTCCGACGCCTCGACCCCCGATCGCACGCGCGCGACGGCGGGCCGGACGTTCTTCACCGCCGACGACGGTGTCTCGGGTCGCGAGTTGTGGAGCTTCGCCGGTTCGGCGTCGCGCGCGAAGGACATCCGCCCCGGCGCGCCCGGTTCCGACCCGCAGAACTCGAGGGCGTTCTCCGGCGCGTTGTGGTTCAGCGCCGACGACGGAACTTCCGGCCGGGAGCTGTGGAGGAGCGACGGCACGGAGACGGGGACCACGCGGGTGAAGGACATCGCACCGGGAGCGACCGGCTCGGTCCCGTTCGCACTCGCGGAGCTTTCAGGCCGTCTGTATTTCAGTGCGACGGACGGCGCCCTCGGCACGGAGCTCTGGACGAGCGACGGCACGGAGGCGGGGACGTCGCTCGTGAAGGACGTCAATCCGGGATCCGGCTCCTCGGGTTCCGACGCCCTCACCGCGGTCGGCGGGACGCTCTTCTTCACCGCCTACACGTCGGCGGCGGGGCGCGAGTTGTGGAAGAGCGACGGCTCCACCGCGGGAACCGCGCTCGTGAAGGACATCCGCGGCGGAAGCGTGGACTCGACGCCGGGGCAGCTCACCGCGCTCGGAAGCACGCTTCTCCTCGCCGCGAACGACGGGGCGACCGGTCTCGAGCTCTGGCGCAGCGACGGAACCGACGCCGGGACGACGCTCGTCGCGGACCTGCGTCCCGGAAGCGCGTCGTCGGCGCCGAGATCGTTCGCGGCGGCGGCGGGAGGGATCGTCCTCTTCGCGGCGGACGACGGCGCGCGCGGCGCGGAGCTGTGGCGTACCGACGGCACCCCCGCGGGGACGGCGCTCGTCGCCGATCTCCTCCCGGGCACGGGGGGCTCCTCGCCGGCCTCGCTCGTCGCGGTCGACGGCGTCGTGTACTTCGCCGCGACCGACGCGACCCACGGCCGGGAGCTGTGGCGCAGCGACGGTTCGGCCGCGGGGACCCGGCTCGTCGAGGACCTCTCCACGGGCTCGGCCTCGTCGAGCCCGACGGAGCTCGCCGTCTCGGGAGGCCGCCTCTATTTCTCGGCGAACGGGAACGGCGCGAAGGGGGAGATCTTCGACCGGCAGCTCTGGGCGCTCGACCTCGACTGTCTCCCGGGGGAGGTCGACGGCCTGACGCTCGCCCGCAACGGGGCCTCGGCGGAGCTCGCCTGGAACGCCGTCGGCGGGGCCACGGGCTACGACGCCGTCCGGGCCACGTCGCCCTCGGGCTTCGCCTCGGGAGCGGTCTGCCTTCCCGCCGCCGGAACGACGGCGAGCGACCCGGCGGTGCCGTCGGGGACGTTCTACTACCTCGTCCGCGCGAGGAATGCCTGCGGCGCCGGGACCGCCGGGCTCACGAGCTCCGGGGGCCCGCGCAGCGTGGTCGACTGCCCCTGAGCGACCGCGCGCTGGTACGATCCGTCGCGCCCGTCATGAGAATCCCCGCCGCGCTCCTCGCGATCGCCCTCGCCGCTTCCGTGGAGGGGCACGCATTCGAGGGGCTCGACCTCGAGACGGCGACCGCACTCCACCAGGACCGCGCGGGGTTCGTCTGGGTCGGGACGCGCGAGCGGCTGATCCGTTACGACGGATACGAGTCGATGACCTACGAGCACGACCTCGGCGACCCGCGGTCGATCTCCGACAACGACATCCGCAGCTTTTTCGAGGACCGGGCCGGGAACCTCTGGGTCGCGACGAACACCGGAGGGCTCAATCGACTGGACCCCCTCCGCCGGGGGTTCACGTCGTACCGCCACGACCCCGCCGACCCGCGATCGCTCGTGCACGACAGCGTGTACGCCGTCGCGGAGGACCGGGACGGGAAGATCTGGGTGGGAACCCAGGGCGGCCTCTGCCGGCTCGACCCGGTCTCGGGGAGCTTCGATCGTTTTCCCGCAGGGGCCGGGGGGCCGGCCCACGACTGGATCATCGACCTGCTCGTGGACCGCGACGGGGTGCTGTGGGTCGGCACGAACGGAGGCGGTCTGAACCGCCGCGATCCGGCGACCGGGACGTTCCGCGCGTCGGGGGGGCCGTTCGCCTACGGACTGGTCGAGGGGGACGACGCGACGCTGTGGGTGGCGAACGACGTCGGAGTCTACCGGTTCGATCGTGCCCTGGGGACCGTAACCCCCATCCCGTTCGAGGACGGCGGCGCGCGCGTCGTGACCACGCTTTCGAGGGAGACGGACGGCACCCTGTGGGCCGGGACCTTCGACACGGGGATCTGGTACCTCGCTCCCGGCACGCGCGCGCTCCGGCGCCAGCCGATCCCGGGGGACGGAACTCCCCCTGTGGTGAACCGGATCGTGGACCTGATGGTCGACGCCGGCGGGACCGTCTGGGTCGGGTCGTGGGGGACGGGACTCCACCGTGTCACCCGCGGAGCGCGACAGTTCCGCGAGGCGGGAGCGAGCCTCGGCCGAGCCGACGTCACCGCGGTCTTCGAAGATCGTCGGGGAAGCCTGTGGTTCGGGGGCGGGGAAGGGGGTCGGGGCGGGAACCTCCGCCGGGTCGACGCAGACGGGCGCGTCACCAGCTACTCCATCGACGGAGCGCCGCTCGCGCTCCTCGATCGCGGCGGCGGCCGCTTGTGGGTCGGCACCACATCGGGGCTCCGATCGCTCGACGCTCGAACCGGGCGCCACGACACCGTCGAGGGCGTCGGTGCGACCTGGGTCTGGGACCTGATCGCCGACCGCGGCGGTTCCGTGTGGATCGCCGCCGGGGAGCGCGGCCTGCTGCGCCGCAGCGCCGACGGGACCTTCGAGCGGTTCGTGCCGGACCCCGCCGATCCGGGAACGATCAGCGACTCCTACCCGATCTCGCTCCTCGAGGACCGCGAGGGGACGATCTGGATCGGGACGCGCTCCGGAGGTCTGAACACGTGGAGTCCAAGGACTCGGGCGTTCACGCGTCACCTCCCGGACCCCGCCGACCCGGAGTCGCTGCGGCACCACAACGTCACGGCGGTCGTGCAGGATCGGACGGGGAGCGTGTGGGTGGGCACCTCGGGGGGCGGACTTCACCGGGCCTTCCGCCGGACCGCGGACGGGCCGATCCGCTTCCAGCGCTTCGGCGAGGCGGAGGGGCTCGTCGACGACAACGTCGTGAGCCTCGTCGAGGACGACGACGGGTCGCTTTGGATCGGCACGCGACGCGGTCTCTCGCGGCTGGACCCGGCGCGGAAGGCGTTCGCCAACTACGACCTGCGCGACGGGTTGCCGAGCCCGGAGTTCAACGTCGGTGCGGCCGCGGCGGCGGGGCCGCGGCTGGTCTTCGGCACGCGCCGCGGCGTGTTGTCGATCGACCGGGCGACCTCGTTCCCGCCGCGCGAGCCCTCCCCCACGGTCCTCACCTCGATCCGCACCCTCGAGGGCCCGCTCGAGCCGGCGGCGTCGCTCGAGGTCCGCTGGGGGGAGGCGCTCTCCTTCGAGGCCGCGGTCCTCGACTTCGGCGAGCGCGGACGTCATCGGTACACCTATCGCCTCGAAGGGCTCCAGGAAGCCTGGGTCGAGCTCGGGACCCGCCGCGAGATCACCTTCACGCATCTCGACCCGGGGACGTACGTGCTCCGGGTCCGCGGCCGGAACGATCAGGGGGTCTGGAGCGAGATCCCCGAGCCCCTGCGGATCCGGATCGTCCCACCGTTCTGGATGACGCTCTGGTTCCGCCTGCTCGTCGTGTCGTCGGTCGTGGGGCTCGCGTGGGCCTGGCACGTGAGGCGGACGGGGAGCCTCGAGCGGCGCAACCGCGAGCTCGAGCGGCTGCAGAGCGAGCTGCGCGTGGCCTACGGCCGGCTGCGCGGGCTCACCCGGCGCCTCGAGGCGGCCAAGGAGGAGGAGCGCAAGCACATCGCCCGGGAGTTGCACGACGAGATGGGGACGGCGCTCACCACGATGAAGCTCAACCTGCAGCTGCTCGGCGGCTCGGCTCCCGAGGAGGGGACGCGACGGGTCGCCGACTCGATCGGCCTGATCGATCGGATGATCGGCCACGTCCGCGAGCTCTCCCTCGACCTCCGGCCGCCGCTGCTCGACGAGCTCGGCCTCGCCGCCGCCCTGCGTGGATACCTCGAGGCGCTCTCGCGCCGATCGGGGATCGGGATCGAGCTGCGCGCGGAGGGGGTTCCGGCGGCCCTCCCCGACGACGTCGCGATCGCCGCGTTCCGCGTCGCGCAGGAGGCGGTGACCAACGTCCTCCGGCACGGGGGAGCCGGCCGGGTGGAGGTCGATCTGGGCTACGATCGCGCCGGGCTGGAGCTGACGGTCGTCGACGACGGCCGGGGGTTCGACGTCGCCGCCGCCTTCGAGCGCGCCGGATCGGGCCGCCACCTGGGTCTGCTCGGCATGCGCGAGCGTGTGGAGGCGATGGGCGGGAGCCTCGCGGTCGAGTCGACCCCGGGGAGCGGGACGCGCGTGCACGCGCGGCTTCCGCTCGAGGACGGAGCGACGCCGTGAAGGTCGTGCTGGCCGACGATCACACCCTCTTCCGCGAAGGGGTGCGCTCGCTGCTCGAGCGGATTCCCGGGGTCGAGGTCGTCGCGGAGTACGGCGACGGCCGCGAGGCGCTCGACGGGATCGAGCGCCACCGCCCCGACGTGGCGCTGCTCGACATCACCATGCCGGGGCTGAACGGCCTCGAGGTCGCGACCCGCGTGATGCGCGCCTCGCCGGGGACGCGCATCCTGCTCCTCTCGATGCACGCGAACGAGGCGTACGTCTCCCAGGCGCTGCGCGCCGGCGTCGCGGGGTATCTCCTCAAGGACGCGGCGGCGGCCGAGCTCGAGCTCGCCCTGCGCGCCGTCGTTCAGGGGAACCGTTACCTCAGCCCCGCGATCTCGAAGCAGGTCGTCGACGGGTTCGTCGAGGGGCGCACGCTCGAGGCGGACCCCCTCGCCGGGATTCCGGCGAGGCAACGCGAGATCCTCCAGCTCATCGCGGAGGGGAAGAACACCAAGGAGATCGCCGCGATCCTCGGCGTGGGGATCAAGACCGTCGAGACCCACCGATCGAGGCTGATGGACCGGCTCGGCATCCACGACGTCGCCGGACTCGTCCGTTTCGCCATCCGCGCGGGGCTCGTGCAGTAGACTGCCTTCGTGACCCTCACCGACGTGTTGTCCGCCCTCGATGCCGCCGACCAGGAGCCGCCGAAAAAGCGCGTCTCCCGCCTCGCCGCCCTGAAGAAGTCGATCGGGACCGACGACGCGCTGGCGCGCGCGCTCTGGGAGACCGGCCGCCGGGACGCCCGCGTCCTGGCGACGACGGTCGCCGATCCCGGTCACGTCGATCGCTCCACGCTCGACGCGTGGGCCGGCGCGGTCGACGACGCCGCGCTCGTCGAGTCGTTCTCGCGTCTCGCGGGAGCGGTCCCGGGCACCGAGGTTCTCGCGCGGACGTGGATCGATGCGCAGGCCGAGTGGACCCAGGCCGCGGGGTGGTCGACGCTCGGCCAGTTCGTCGGGAAGGGAGGCGTCCTCACCGACGCGGAATGCGTCGTCCTTCTCGCGAGGATCGACGCCGGCCTGCGCGACGCGACGCCGGGGGTCCGGGACGCGATGAACGGCGCGCTGATCGCCATCGGCGCTCGCGGCGGCTCCCTCCAGAAGAAGGCGCTCGTCGTCGCCAAGCGGATCTCGAAGATCCTCGTCGGATCCGACGCGGTGGAGCAGATCCACCGGCTCGGCGACCGCGCGAACGTCGAGAAGTTCTGGTCGAGGTAGGCGGCTACCGGGATAAGTCGCACGCGTGCGCCACCCGCACGAGGTAATAGACCCCTTCGCCCGGTGCCGGGTCCGGCCGCGCGTCGTCCCAGTACGGCGTCGCGAGCTCCGAGGCGAGCACCGTCGCCGCGCCGCCCAGATCCCCGCCGAGCACGTCATAGGCGGCGCTCGCCTGGGCGCTCCAGCTCACCCGCGTCGGCGGTCCCTTCGCGACCGCGACCCCCGAGACCTCCACCGCGACGACCCAGGCGTCCGGATCGGCCGGCGCGCAGTCGCAGGCGTCCCCCGCGGGATCGCCGTCGGCGTTCGTCTGGCCGGGGTTCGCGAGCAGGGCGCAGTTGTCGTCGGGGTCGAAGACCCCGTCGCCGTCGGGATCGGGGCGGCGGACGTCGAGGTACACCGCCGACTGGGGGATCAGCCGCGTGGCGAGGTCGAGGGCGCCGTCGGTCACCGTGTGACGCGCGGGGGGAAACGTCGGCGCGATCGCGTGCGCCGCGAGCAGCGGCGCGACCTCGGCGGGGGAGTAGAGCCCCGTCGACGGGTCCTTGAGCGGCAAGGCGTCGAGGGCGAGCTTCGCCGGGTGGTTGCGGTCGATGCGGTACTCGAGGACCTCGACGACCGGGAAGCGCAGGTTGCGCAGGCGCAGGGTCGCATCCCACCCGCCGGTCTCCGCGCATCCCGTGTCCTTCGGGTCGTGTGCGTAGACCAGCAACCGGTCGGCAGCCGGCTCCACGCTGCGCCATCCCGCGAACACGACCCCCGCGTCCTGCACGGCCGGGATGGAGCGCAGGTCGTGCGACATCCGGGCGGCGAGCGCGGCGAAGTGGAAAAACGGCGTGCGCACCGCTTCGACGCGGTCCTGCGTCCCGTTCCCGTCCTCGTCGATGCGCATGAGCCCCGCGAGCGAGGTTAACCCTTCGAAGTTGTAGTTGAACGGCCAGGCGGTGAGGACCGACTCGCCCCCGGCCTTCCGCGGATCGGCGACCGCCTCGTCGAGCAGGCGGCGGAAGTAGTCGCCGCCCCAGGCGGGAAGGTACGCGCCCCAGCGGTACATGACCCTCGACGCCGGGTCGCGCCTCGGGACCCAGTCGGGGGTCGTCTCGTGGCTGCTGACGAGCAGGTCGGCGTAACCGGCCGGGTCGAGGGCGAGCGCGCGGTTGCGCGCGAGGCGGATCGTCTCCGCGGCCCCCGCGGCGTCGTCGTACGTGTGCACCGAGAGGAAATCGAGCGGGCACCCCTCGTTCGCGTGGTCGGTGCAGAAACGCTCGACGCGCGCGGCGCGCCGGCCGGCGAACGCCGGATTCGCGCAGACGAAGTTGACGTCGGTGTAGGCGCCCGGGTTGGGCGAGTCGGCGACCGGGGAGCAGTGGTAGAGGATCTGCCCCTCGTACCCGGGAAACAGCCCGGTCGCCTCGAGCCCGCCGATGCGGATCGACGCCGTGTCGATCGCGCGCTCCTCGAAGGCGCGCAGGATCGCGTTCGTCGTGTAGTCGTAGTATTCGAGGAACTCGTTGTCGGTCCCCACCCAGAAGATCGGGAGGTCCGGCTCGTTCCCCACCGACCAGGTCCACGTCGCCGTCTGCGTGCCGTAACGGTCGATCAGATGCCCGACGAAGGTCCGCACGAAGAGGTCCCACTGGTCGTAGTCCTTCGGACGGTCCGGACAGGCGCCGCCGTATTCGTTCTCTCCCGTCGCGATCCGGCAGAGGTCGTAGGGGGTGCCGTGGAAGGTGACGAGCGGCTTCCGCCCGTGCGCGACGTGCCGGTCGAGCTCGTCGTGGACGCGGTCCCACCAATAGACCGGGGTCCCGACCGGGGCGAACTTGCGCACGGCGCCCAGCGGCAGCGTGAAGTTCCCCGGCGTCGTCGGATTGTCGTCCCGGTACGCCTGGGGGTAGTCGAGCACCCAGCTGGCGGGAGGACCGACGAGGCCGGCGACCTTCAGGGTGCCGTTGCCGTCGTTCACCGCCTGGACGGTCGCGAGCTCGGATTTGAACCGGTCGCACACGAGGACCCGGTCCCCCTTCGCGTAGTCGAGGGAAAGCGGGCGGTCCGGCTCGATCCCGTAATACGGCCCCTCGACGAGGTCGGCGAGGTGGAGGACCGTCGACGCTCCCTGCACGGACATCGCCACGATCCGCCGCGTCTCCCGCTCGCGCACGACGTTCGCGTTCCCGTCGAAGGCGCCGAGCCCCGCCTGCCAGTAGTCGCCCAGGAGCGGGAAGTCGCGCTGCTGCTCGAAGAACTCCGGCGCCTCGGCCCGCGCCTGGTCGATCAGCGCGTAGACCGGCTCCTGATCGTAGGTGACGCTGGAGTCGAAGTTGACCTTCACCTCCCCCGCGAACCACCGCCCCGTCCAGTGCACCGTCGGGAGCGCCGTGTCGATCGTCCACCCGACCGAGGCGCCGTCGAGCGCGCGGCGCGTGGTGAACGACCAGCTCGACGCCGCGGGGTTGATCGCGACCCCGTCGAGGGTCCGGGTGAAGACCGTGACGGTGTAGCTCCACGACGGGGCGAGCGGGGTCGCGCGGGTCACGTGCACGCCGGTCCCCGAGCTCGTTCCGTCGTTGAAGTCGTGGAACGTGCCGGAGTAACCGGGGCGCCACGCGCGCCCGGCGCCCAGGACCTCCTCGGAGCCGCCGCTCCAGCTCAGCGTGACCGTCATCGCGTTCGGGTCGAGCGCTCCCGCGGGGAGATTCGATACCGGAACGACCACCTCGAACCAGAGGGTGGTCGGCGTCGGCACGTTCGCGGCCGCGCTGCACGGACGGGGTGAGGGATGAACCGGCGCGCAGTCGGAGACGAGGGCGGGGGCGGTCGAGGCCGCCCCCGCGGGAAAGGCGAAGGTCAGGAGAAGCGGAGCCCATCCCCGTGCGCGCACGGGCGGAAGGATACGGCGATCAGGCGATCCGGGACGCGTTCTCCTCCAGCCACTGCGCGAACGTCCGGAGCTTCGGGTTCAGCGAGCGGGAGAACGCCGTATCGCGCGCGCCGCAGAAGGCGTCGGAGAACTCGGCGTTGAACTGGAACATGTTCCCGAGGTCGTCCGCACCGGGGAAGCCGAGCCCCCGGTAAGCGTCGAAGGGGATCGCCTGGTAGGCGACCTCCTTCCCCAGCGCCTTCGTCAGCCCCGCCGCCATCTCGGCGCCGGTCAGATGCTCTCCGGCGATCCCGACGCGACGGCCGATCCACTCCGGCCGCTGGAAGATCCCGTAGGCGCACGCGCCGATGTCCGCCGCCGCGATCCCGGGGAGCTTGCGGTCCATCATCGGGAGGCCGAAGACCAGCCGGCCGTCGGCTCCGGGCTTCGGCCCCATCCCGAAGTGGATCAGGTTGTCCCAGTAGAACGACGTCAGCAGCCACGTCGTCGTCTTCGGATCGAAGTAGGCGTCCGCCTCCCCCTTGCCGTCGAAGTGGGGGACCTTGTATTTGCCGTGCAGCGTGGGCATCCGCGGGTCGGACAGCGGGACGAACTTGCGCGTGTCCTCGAGGGTCGACCAGATGAAGTGCGCCACGCCCGCCGACTTCGCGGCCTCGGCGAGGTTTCTCGCCTGGGCCATCTCCTTTTCCGCGGAAAAGTGCTCCCAGAAGTTCGTGACGCCGTAGGCGCCGTAGGCTCCGGCGAACGCCCGCTTCAGGCTCGAGACGTCGTCCAGGTCGGCGGCGACGACCTCCGCACCGAGCGCCTTCAGCGCCAGCGCCTTCTCGGAGCCGGGGTTGCGCGTGATCGCGCGCGCGGCGAAGCCGCCCGCGGGGTCGGCGAGGATCGAACGGACGAGACCGCCGCCCTGCGCACCGGTCGCGCCCGTGACCGCGAGGATCTTCTTGCTCATGATGGCCTCCTGCTCGGAATCCTATACGCACCCGGACCGGCGTGTGGGTGTCTGCGTCGGGGTGCGCGACCGCGAAGATCCGTGGGGGAAGCTGGACGTCGGGGTCGGGGTCGTGCGGGTGCGCTAGGTCCGGTGCGTATCACCGCTCGAGCCGCCCGGCGAACCCGAGGTCGAGGTGAACCGTGCGCCGCGAGCCGATCCCGTCCGGGGCCCGGAAGGTGAAGATGCGCTGCCCGTCGGGGCTCACGCCGAAGGAATTGAAGACGAGGTTCATCGCCACGCGATCGAAAAGCCGCTCGGGCCGGCCGGCGTCGAACCCGCGGCTCGTGTCGATCCGCACCACGTAAAGGGCGCCGTCGCTCCGGTAGAACAGCTCCTTTCCGTCGGCGCTCCAGTGCGGCTCGACGCCGAAGGGAGCCGAGACCTGCCAGCGCCCCGGGCCGTCCGGGAACGGGCGAACGTAGACCCCCGATTGCCCGCCCTCCCTCGAGACGTACGCCACCCAGCGCCCGTCCGGGGAGACGACCGCGCCGTCCTTCGAGAACGGTCCGCCGACGAGAACGCGGGGCTCGCGTTTTCCCTCCAGCGGCAGCAGCCAGATGTCGCGTTTGTCCGGGGAATCGTCGAGCCGGTCGTAGAGCAAGGCCTTGCCGTCGGAGGTGAAGGAGCTGGGAAGGTGCCCGCGCGTCCCCTCGAACAGGACCTCCGGGTCCCGGCTGCCGTCGGCGTCCTTCCAGAGGATCTGCCAGAGGTTCTGGCTGCCGCGGGGTAGGCGCATCGCGTAGGCGATCTTCGTCCCGTCGTGGGTCCAGACCGGGCTCTGCACCGTCTGACCCGAGGTCAGACGGGAGACCGACCCGCGCTCGAGATCGTAGACCCACAGATCGGCGTTTCCCCCTTCGCCGCCGGTGAGGGCCACGCGCCTCCCGTCCGGGGAGAGCGCCGCCTCGTTGTAGGTCGCTCTCGGAACGGCCGCCGGAGTCTCCCTTCCCGCGCGATCGATCCAGACGAACCGGTAGGCGACCTCCGTCGAGCCCGGGACCCACAACGCGCTGCCGGACTCCGAGATCGAGAAGTTGACCGCCCCCGAGCTGACGTCGGTCGCGACCCCCTGGACCGCGGGCTTCGCCGCGCCCCGAACCTCGAGCGACTGCGGGTCGATCGGCACCGCGAACAGCGATCCCCCGCGGGCGACGACGAGGTGGCCCGCGGCGTACCGCGCCTGGCTCGCCCCTTCGAACAGCACCTTCCGCTCGCCGGTGGCCGGGCGCACCGCTTCGATGCGGGCGTCGTCGTAGTACTCGGTGGACCCCGCGTCGTCGCAGGTGAAGAGGACCGCGCTTCCGTCCGGGAGAGCCGACGGCCACCGGTGGGTGCGCTCGTTGCGTCCCTCGTCGAGCGTCGTGACGACTTGCACCGGGCCGCCCTTCTCCGAGACGCGCGACAGCCCGCCCTCGGAGTCGGAGGTGAAGTAGAGGTGGCCGTCGCGGCTCCAGGTCCCTCCCCGGATCTGGCTCCCGGTGGGAGCGATCCGGATCGGGGCCCCGCCGGTGGTCGGGATCTTGAACAGGCCTCCGTCGCGGAAAAAGGCGATCCACAGGCCGTCCGGAGAGAAGAACGGCGCCGTCGCGCGCTCGGTGTCGGGGAGGAGCGTCGGCTCGAACGCCTCGTCGCTCCTCAGAAGCAACCGCGGCACCGTGTCCGAGCCGACGGCGACGACCACCTGCCGGCGCCCGTCGGACGAGATCGCGATCTGGGGAAACTCCGTGTTCGACACGTTCAGCCCGTCGGGGAGCGACAGCGCGTACCGCTGCGTGGCCGCGGGCGGCGCGGAGGTGCGCGGCCAGAAGCCCGCGACGACCGCGAGGGCGAGAGCCGCGGCGGCGACGATCCAGGGGGCTCGGGACGGCGTCGAGGACGCCGCCTTCGTTCCGGCGGGCCGCTCGAGCGCGATCCTGGCCTCCCCGATGTCCCGCAGGCGCAGCTTCGCGTCGCGCTCGAGGCAGCGCTTCCACAACGAAGCATAGGGGAGGGCGT
Source organism: Candidatus Polarisedimenticolaceae bacterium (assembly GCA_036376135.1). Lineage (NCBI taxonomy): Bacteria > Pseudomonadati > Acidobacteriota > Candidatus Polarisedimenticolia > Candidatus Polarisedimenticolales > Candidatus Polarisedimenticolaceae > Candidatus Polarisedimenticolaceae bacterium. The sequence continues at coordinate 26,564 of DASVAW010000081.1, forward strand.
CGACCTCGATCGGCCGCGTCAACACGCCGGCGATCGTGTCGGAGACCGTCTCGCCCTCGAAGAGCCGCCGGCCGGTGAGCATCTCGACGGCGACCACGCCGAACGCCCAGATGTCGGCGCGCTTGTCCACGGGACGGCCGCGCGCCTGTTCGGGGCTCATGTACGCCGCGGTGCCGAGGATCATGCCGACCGCCGTCCCCGCGCTCGTCAGCGTCGGCAGGATCGTCGGCGTCGACACCGGTCCCGACATCGTCGGATCCCCGACGATCGCCTTCGCGAGGCCGAAGTCGAGGACCTTCACGGGTCCGTCGGGGGTGATCCGGATGTTCGCGGGCTTGAGATCGCGGTGGACGATGCCGCGCTCGTGGGCGTATTCGAGCGCCTCGGCGATCTTGAGCGCGATCCCCTTGGCTTCTTCGGTCGGGATCGGGCCACGGGACATGCGCTGGTCGAGCCCCTCGCCCGGGACCATCTCCATGGCGAGGAAGCGGACGCCTTCGGCCTCGTGGAACCCGTGGATCGCGGCGATGTTCGGGTGGTTCAGCGACGCGAGGACCTTGGCCTCGCGGTCGAATCGTGCGAGGCGCTCGGGGTCGGCGGCGAACTCCGGCGGGAGAATCTTGATCGCGACATCGCGGCCGAGGGTCGAATCGGTCGCCCGCCAGACCTGGCCCATCCCTCCCTCGCCGATCTTCTCGGCGAGGCGGTAGTGGAGCAGCGAGCTTCCGGACAGCATCGACGGATTGTAAGGGGTCAAGTCTTCACCCGCGCGTTTTTCCCACGCCTGCAACCGTCGGTGAAGACCCGACCCCTTAACGCGACCGCTCGTCCCGCCGGCCCTGAATCAGGTGGAACGGCGGCTCCTCGAGGGCCCCGGGCTGGACCACCGCGAGGAATCGCGAGTGATCGGGGGCTGCATCGATGGCCGAGACCTCCGCCGTCGCGGGAAACAGAAGGACAGGATCGCCGATCGAAAGTCCGTCCGCCGAGGGCGCGATCGACACCGACCACGTCCCGCGACGGTCCTGCGGGCCCCCGAAGAACAGGAGCTCCCCGCCGTCCCGGCGCCAGTGGGGCGGCCCGCCCCCCTGCGTGGACACCTGGATCTTCCGCTCGAGATCGGGGAAGGAGCGGAGGTACACCTCGAGGCGCCCGGACTCGTCGGAGACGTACGCGAGCCACCGTCCGTCGGGGGACAGCACCGGTGTTCCGACGTTGTAGTCCTCCGCGATCCACGCGCGCGCCTTGCGCTCGCGCTCGTCGTAGATCCAGATCTGCGAGCGCACGACCCCCTGGCGAGGGCGTCCCGTGAACAGGAGGTAGCGGCCGTCGGCGCTCCAGTCGTACAGCACGGTGTCGACGTCCTCCGCAATCCAGAGCCGCTCCTTCGGCCGCGTTCCCGCGGCCGACATGACGTAGAGGTCATCGACGCCCGAGTCCCGATTGTTGAACGCGATCCGCGTGCCGTCGGGGGACCAGACCGGGGCCAACGAGTCGTTCTGGCTGCGCGTCAGGCGCGTGAGCGTGCCGCGCCCGAGCTCCCCGACGGAGATCTCCGTCAGCCCGTTCGCGTCGTCCATGGCGGCGGCGAAGCGGGTGAGGTCGGGGGAGATCCGGATCGACATCACGTCCTGCGACAGCGCCATCACGGGGGTCGCCGCGCCCTTGCGATCGAGCCACTCTATTCTCGGCTGCGGGCGCGGATTGGGACCCAGGAACACGATGTCGCCGTCGCGGCTGGCGCTCACTGCCGCGATCCCGGAGTTCGGCGAGTAGCGGATCCCGGGTGCGACCACCGTCGACTGCGATCCGATCGCGAACGTCCGCGGGTCGAACGGCACGGCGAGCAGGTTCCCTTCCCGGTGAAACAGCAGCCTCGAGCCGGTCAGGACGAACGAGCCCGTGTCCCGCGTGAGACGCCGGGGCTCCCCGCCGCCCACCGAGGCGAGATAGAGACCGCCGACCTCGGCGACCGCCTTCGCGTTGTTCGACCAGACCGAGAACAGGAAGTGCTCGCCGTCCGGAAGCCAGATCGGCAGGCGATGGGAGCCGTCCACGATCGCGGGGTCGAGCGTCGTCACGCGTTCGGGCGTTCCCCCCGTGGCGGGGACGCGCCAGAGCGCGGAGTTCGCGCTCGGCGCGTAGAGGATCGTGCCGTCCTTCCCCCAGCTCGCGCCGCGCGGCCCGACCCCTTCGGGGAGGATCGTCTCCACGACGCGGCCGGAGAGGTCGAGCCGTTTCAGCCCGCCTTCGGCGATGAAGCCGAGATTCGTCGAGTCCGGCGACCAGAAGGCATAGACGGATCCCTCCGTGCCCTCGAGCCGCTCGTAGTTGAACCCGTCGAGCGAGCGAACGAGCAGGTGCGAGAGTCCGGCCGCGTCCACGCCGACGACGGCGAGGTGACGGCCGTCGGGAGAAAGCGCCGGCGGTGCGAAGCCGTCGGCGCGATAGTCGGAGGGAAAGGCGATCTCGACGCGTCGCTCGGGGATGGAGGGCGCTTCCTTGCGGGGGAGCCAACCCCAGATCGCGGCGACCGCCAGAATGCCGATCGCCGCGATGAGGGGCCACGAGGCGCGCGCCGCCGGCTTCGGCTTCGACTCCGCCGGCCGTTCGAGCGAGATGCGCGCCTCTCCGATGTCCCGCAGGCGCAGCTTCGGATCGCGTTCGAGGCAACGCTTCCAGAGCGAGGCGTACGGAAGCCCGTCGAGCTCGAGCGGTCGGGTGAGCACGCCCGCGATCGTGTCGGAGACCGTCTCGCCTTCGAAGAGACGCTTGCCGGTGAGCATCTCGACCGCGACCACGCCGAACGCCCAGATGTCCGCGCGTCGGTCGACGGGTTTCCCTCGAGCCTGCTCGGGGGACATGTACGCCGCGGTGCCGAGGATCATCCCGGCCGCCGTGCCGGCGCTCGTCACGGTAGGGAGGATCGTCGGCGTCGACACCGGCCCCGACATCGTCGGGTCCCCGACCATCGCCTTCGCGAGGCCGAAGTCGAGGACCTTGACGGTTCCGTCGGGGGTGATGCGGATGTTCGCGGGCTTGAGATCGCGGTGGACGATCCCGCGTTCGTGGGCGTATTCGAGGGCCTCGGCGATCTTGAGCGCGATCCCCTTCGCCTCGTCGGCGGGGATCGCCCCGCGGGAGATCTTCCGGTCGAGCCCCTCGCCCGGGACCATCTCCATCGCCAGGAACCGCACCCCTCCGGCCTCGTGGAATCCGTAGATCGCGGCGATGTTCGGGTGGTTGAGGGCAGCGAGCACCTTGGCCTCGCGGTCGAAGCGGGCGAGGCGCTCGGGGTCGGCGGCGAACTCGGGGGGGAGGATCTTGATCGCGACGTCGCGGCCCAGGGTCGAGTCGCTCGCCCGCCAGACCTGGCCCATCCCTCCCTCGCCGATCTTCTCCGCGAGGCGGTAGTGGAGGAGCGAATCGCCGGCCTTCATCGCGCCAGCCCCGACTTCCAGTCGCTCACCACGACGAGGGTCGGCGGGGGCGGCGCGGGGAGCGGCGTAGCGACGAGAAAGCGATCCCGCGCCGGGACGTAGGCGAGGAGCTGGTACCCCTCGGGGAGCACGCGTCCGCCGAGGAGCGCACCGGGCGTCTCGACGTCGACGTCGTCGCCGACGACGCGGAAGGTCACCGTCTGGAGCCTGCGCTCGGGGTCGACCCACCAGATCTCCCGGGGCGACAGCCAGCCCCACCGCTTGTAGGCGGCCGGGGTGGGGGTGATGCGCCAAACCGCGCCGGCGTCGGGGAACGAAGCGATCGACACCGACGTGCGCACGAGCCCATCGTCGCCGGTGCCCTCGAACGCCGCGAACCGTCCGTCCGGGGAAAGCTCGGGGCCGTAGTACCCGCGCGGGGACGAAAGGTACGGGCGCGACGGGTGGTCGCCGCCGAGCGTCATCACCTTGAGCTCGCCGATCTTCCCTCCGCCCCGGCGCTCTTCGTAGAGGAGCTGGCGTCCGTCCTCGGTGAACGATCCGGGCTCGAACTCGGATCCCTTCGACGAGGTGACGATGCGGATCTCCTCCTCGCGCATCGTCGACTTGAGCGCGAGCTGGTTGCCCTGCTTGCCGTACAGCGACAGCGCGAGCGTGCGCCCATCGGGGGACCACGACGAGCTGTAGATGTAGAACGTCGATCCGACCGGACTCGACGTTCCACGCTCGAGGTCCGCGAGGGTCAGACGTGCCTCTCCGTGGTCGTCGAACGTGTGCAGGGCGGCGCGCCGGCCGTCACGGCTCACCGAGGCCGAGCGCACCGAGCTGGGTCCGAGGGGGATCGGCGTTTCGTTCCCGGCGCGATCGATCCAGATCAGGCGACGCTTTTCCGCCGGCTGGACCTCCTGGTACACGAGGCGCCCGCCGGCCGAGATCCCCAGGTTCAGGAAGTTCCGGTTGACGTCGTACTGCGCCCGGCTCGCCAAGGGAGTCGGGGCTCCGGCGAGCTGCAGCGTCGAGAGGTCGAACGGCTGAAGCATCAGGTTGGCGTCGCGGACGAACGCGAGAAACCCCGGCTCGACGTAAAAGGCCTCCGTCTCGCCTTCGAGGATCTGCTTCGAGGTGCCGCTCGCGGGGTCGAAGACCCACGCGCCGGACTCGCTCGGCTGCTCCCTGCCGCCGGAGTAATACAGGACGCGCCGGCCGTCGGGGAGGAACTGCGGCAGGCGCTGGGTCTCTCCCTCGCTCGCGAGCTTCGTGAGCGGCGTCGACGTTCCTCCTCCGTCCGCGACCTCGTGGAGGACGCCGAAGGCGCCGGGCGCGAAGACGATCTTCCCGTCGCGCCCCCAGGCTCCACCGCGTCCCTGCGGGGCGTCGGCCAGAACGCTCACGATCCCGTCGGCGATACCGATCCTCTTCAGCTTCCCCTCGGCGAAGAACCCGAGGTTCTTCCCGTCCGGGGACCAGAACGGGTAGGTCGCCCCCTCCGTTCCCTGCAGCGACTTCACCTCGAGCCGCGAGAGATCGCGCAGGAAGATCCGCGTGGTCTTGGCCTCTTGGTCGCCCGCGACGAGCGCCAACGTCGTTCCGTCGGGCGAGAGCGCGACCGATCGATCGTAGGTGACGAGCTCGAGCGTGGGCGGAAGGGCGAGCGTCGCGCGGATCGGAGGCGCCGGGGGAGGGGCGCTCGCCGGTCGCCAAAAGAAGGCGGCGACGGCGAGCATCGCCGCGACCGCCGCGACGATCCAAGGGAGCCTCGACGGCTTCGACGCCTCCCGGCGCTCCACCGGGTTCTGCTCGAGGGCGATCCGCGCTTCCCCGATGTCGCGCAGGCGCCTCTTCGGATCACGCTCGAGGCAGCGCTCCCAGAGCGAGGCGTACGGGAGCGTTTCGACCTCGATCGGTCGGGTGAGCACGCCCGCGATCGTGTCGGAGACCGTCTCGCCGTCGAAGAGCCGCTTGCCGGTCAGCATCTCGACCGCGACGACGCCGAACGCCCAGATGTCCGCGCGCCGGTCGACGGGTTTTCCTCGCGCCTGCTCGGGGGACATGTACGCCGCGGTGCCGAGGATCATCCCGACGGCGGTGCCGGCGCTCGTCACGGTTGGGAGGATCGTCGGCGTCGACACCGGCCCGGAGATCGTCGGATCTCCCACGATCGCCTTCGCGAGGCCGAAGTCGAGGACCTTGACGGTTCCGTCGGGGGTGATGCGGATGTTCGCGGGCTTGAGGTCGCGGTGGACGATCCCGCGCTCGTGGGCGTATTCGAGGGCCTCGGAGATCTTGAGCGCGATCGCCTTCGCCTCGTCGGCGGGGATCGGGCCGCGGGAGATGCGCTGGTCGAGCCCCTCGCCGGGGACCATCTCCATCGCCAGGAACCGGACGCCGCCGGCTTCGTGGAACCCGTGGATCGCCGCGATGTTCGGGTGGTTGAGGGCCGCAAGGACCTTGGCCTCCCGGTCGAATCGCGCGAGCCGCTCCGGGTCGGCGGCGAACTCGGGGGGGAGGATCTTGATCGCGACGTCGCGGCCGAGCGTCGAATCGCTCGCCCGCCAGACCTGGCCCATCCCGCCCTCGCCGATCTTCTCGGCAAGGCGGTAGTGCAGAAGCGAAGCGCCGGGTACCATCCGGGGATTCTAAGGGGAGGCCCGCATGGAACAGCCCAGAATCGTCAACCTCAACGAGCTCCCGCCCGCGACCGACCGCGAGCACGGGGAGAAATTCGCTTCGAGCCACGTTCCGATCGGTGCCCCGCTCGGCGCGAGGAAGCTCGGTTACAACCTGACCGAGATCCCTCCCGGCAAGCGCGCGTTCCCGTACCACTTCCACCACGTCAACGAGGAGTTGTTCCTCATCCTCTCGGGGACCGGGGAGCTGCGCTGGCCCGGCGGCACTGCTCCGCTGAAAGCCATGGACCTGATCTGCTGCCCTCCGGGACCCGACAGCGCGCACCAGATCTTCAACAACGGGAGCGTGCCGCTCCGTTATCTCGCGTTGAGCACCACCGAAGACCCCGAGGTCGTCGAGTACCCCGACTCCGGCAAATACGGCGTCACCGTCGGTCGCAAGCTCGGCGGCACACCCGCGGAGTCGAAGTTCCGGGTGATCGCGTTCAAGAAGGACCAGGTCGACTACTTCGCCGGAGAGTAAATGGGGACAGCAACCTATTTCGGAGAATAGGGACAGTCCTTCATCTCTCGATCCCGCAGTGCTTGCTTCGGGTTCGGGGGATGAAGGACTGTCCCTATTCTCCGAAATAGGTTGCTGTCCCCATTTACTCCAGCGTCAGCATCCAGATGTCCCCCTCCGCGATCGACCGGTTGAGGACGAGGGTGCGACCGTCGGCGGAGAGGTCCATATCGGACGGGCCGGGAAGCGCGGGAAGATCCAGGATTCGGCGGGCCTCCGCGTCCCAGAGGATCGCCACGTCGCGTCGGTCGTCCCACGAGAGGACGCGCCGTCCGTCGGGGAGCCACACCGCCCCGCCGGCCCAGTGGCCGAAGTCCCGGCCCTCCGGGTCGCGCTGCAGTTCGAGCCGGTCGGTCGCCGGGGTGTAGACCGCCGCCACGTTCCCTCGCGGGGTGATCGAGAACCCGGTGATCCGGCTCCCGTCCGGCGACCACGCCGCGGGATAGAACGGTCCCGCCGAGGTCTCGATCTCGAGCGAGACGGCCGGCGGGGTGTCGCCGAACCACGCGTCGTCCACCGTGGCGATCGCCAGCTGCGTCACGCCGACGTCCGGGTGAACCACCATCGCGACGCGCTTCCCGTCGCGGGAGACCGCAGGGACGTTGATCCCGGAGCCCGTGTCGGTCTTCAGCTGCCGCAGGTCGGTCCCGTCGCGGCGCACGAGCCACAACGCGTAGTCGCCGCCGCGGTTCGAGTAGAAGAGGATCCAGTCGGTCCCCTTCATCCAGACCGGCCCGCGGTTCCGGAAGGCGTCGTCGGTGAGGCGCCGCCGCCCGGTTCCGTCGGCGCGCATCACGAACACGTTCTCGACCGGGGAGGTCGTCCGGTAGGAGATCCAGGAGCCGTCGTCCGAGATGTCGGTCTGCGTGAACGGCCTCGCCGAGGAGAAGAGCGTCACCGGCTCCCCGACGATCTTTCCGGCGACGGGATCGAACGCGGCGCGCAGGAGCTCCCCGCGCGAGGTGTCGATCGTCAGCGCGATGCGGCGGCCGTCGGCGGAGATGCATCCCTGCATCGGCCGGGCGACACCGGTCGTGACCGGCTCCGGCTCGCCCCGCGCGGTCCCTTCGGCCTCGTCGACGGCGATCCGCCAGAGGTCCGGACCTCCGCGCCGGTCGCTGAGGAAGTAGAGCCACGCGCCGTCGGGGGACCAGAACGGATCCCAGTCGGCCGGGGTGTCGTTCGTGATCGACGCGAAGGGACCTCCTTCGGCCGGGATCGTCCGCAGGTCGCGCTGTCCGGCGTCGGCGGACCAGAACGCGATCCGTCGCCCCGAAGGAGACCACACCGGCTGCACCGCGTCGCCGTCGTAGATCTTCGTCTTCTCTCCGGACGCGACGTCGACCACGAAGAGGCTGGCCGAGGTGTTCCGCGCGAACGGATTCGGCACGCGTTCGGTCGTGTAGACGAGCTTCTTCCCGTCGGGGGACCACGCGGGGTGCGCCCCTTCGTTCGCGACCTTCCTCGGCGACTCTCCCGTCGCGCCCATCACGAAGATGCCTCCGCCCTCGCGGTCGGATCCGAAGGCGATGCGCTCGCCGTCGGGGGAGAACGCGGGGTCGAAGTCGTTGGAGCGCGCCGACGCCGTGAGGTTGACGGCGTTCTCGCCTCCCACGCGAAGGAGGAAGATGTCCTCGTCGCCGTCGTCTCCCGCGACGAACAGGAGACTCTTCCCGTCCGGGGAGAGGCTCGGCGCGTGTTGCGGGCCGGGGATGTCGGTCAGCTGGGCCATCGCGGCGACGTGCGAGCCGGACGCGAGGGCCCTCGTGGCGGGCGCCGGGCGCCCGATCCAGTTCGATCCTCCGAGCGCGCCGAGCACGAGGCAGATGACGCCGACCGCCGCGACGAAGCGCCAGGGGCGGTGCGTCGGAGCCGTCCCCGCGACGGGGGCGCCGCGATCGGCGCCGATCTCGCGCAGGAGGATCGCGACGTCCGCCAGGTCGCGCACGCGCTCGCGCGGGTCCTTCGCGAGGCAGCGCTTGAGCGCGCGCTCGAGGCGCGGCCGCGCGGCGGCGGGGAGCGCGTTCCAGTCGGGGTCGTTGTGGACGATCGCGACGAGGACGTCGGTGACCGTCTCCCCGGGGAAAGCGACGCGTCCGGTGAGCATCTCGTAGACGAGGCAACCGAACGCCCAGACGTCCGCGCGTTTGTCGACGGGTTTGCCGCGCGCCTGCTCGGGGCTCATGTACGCCGCGGTGCCCAGGATCATCCCCGCCGCGGTCCCTGCGGAGGTCCGCGTCATCGACGCGCCGGAGCCGGAGGCGATCATCGCCTCGGAGGTCTTCGCGAGGCCGAAGTCGAGGACCTTGATCGTCCCGTCGGGGAGGATCCTCACGTTCGCGGGCTTCAGGTCGCGGTGCACGATCCCGCTCTCGTGCGCGGCGTGGAGCGCCGCCGCGACCTGGCGCGCCGCTTCGAGGGCCTCGTCGAAGGGGAGCGGGCCGCGGCCGATGCGTGTCGAGAGGTCGTCCCCGGCGACGAGCTCCATCGCCAGGAAGCGGACGCCCCCCGCCTCGTGGAAGCCGTAGACCGCGGCGATGTTCGGGTGGTTGAGGGAGGCGAGGACCCTGGCCTCGCGCTCGAACCGCGCGAGCCTCTCGGGGTCGAGGGCGAACTCGGGGGGAAGGATCTTGATCGCGACCTCGCGGTCGAGGGTCGTGTCCCTGGCGCGCCAGACGACGCCCATTCCCCCTTCGCCGATCTTGTCGACGAGGCGGTAGTGAAGGAGGGAATCGCCGGGACGCATCCGCCGATTCTACGGGTGTCGCAGCGCGGCGCGTTCAGGAATTCGCCGTTCTCGCAGGATTCGAGAGACGATCCGGGCCCTCCCCGCCCTCGTCCCTGAAGGAATCCGCGACAAACGCCCGTGAATAGTTCCGAGCGCCGATGCGGCGCGGCCCGTACGGTTGAGAAGAGGCGATCGCGGCGAAAGGAGTGACCTCGCCGCGCGCCGCCCCGGGCCGGGACGCGTGGGTCGTGTCCCGCGGGTGCCCTCCAGACAAACGCGCGGTTCGCCGCCGAGGGGGAAACTCATGCGTGTGCTTCGATCGGCCGTGGCGTTGTTCGGTGTGTCCGTCGTGGCGGCGTCGCTCCCCGCGAGGAGCGCGGCGTTCGGCGAAGCGGCTCGAGCACAACCGCCGCGCAGGGTTTCGAGCGCGGACACCGCCGTCGCCGGCGGAACCGACGCCGCGCCGTTCACCAACCTCGCGATCGCGGAGATCCCCATCGCGGCCGCGCTGCCGACCGTCGGCAATCGCGATCTCGTGCCGCGCGTCTTCGGGCTGGCGACGGGCGAGATCGCGGTCCTCGGTCTCGACGATTTCCGGCTCTGGTCGAAGACCTCGGTGAACGGGGGCGTGACCTTCGGCTCCGAGGTCGCCGTCGGCGGCGCCGGCGTTCCGGACACGCACGATTTCGACGCACGGCTCTCGGCCGACGGGAAGCTCTACGTCGCGATGCTCGTCGTGGGAACCGCCGGCGGCATCGAGCTGCGGACCACCCGCAGCGACGACATGGGCGCGACGTGGACGCCCCCCGTCGTCGTGGTGGCCGAGGGGTCGGAGGCGTTCAGCGTCTTCCGCGTGCGCCTCGCGACCGGTCCCGCCGGCAGGGCGGCGGTACTCCTCCAGGGGCACGACGGCACGCGGCTCTACGTGTGCGCCACGATCGACTCCGGCGCGACGTGGACCTCGCCGAGTCGGATCGATTCGGGCGCGCCCGCCGGGGCCTATTTCCCCCCCTACGGCGGCACGATGGACGTGGCCGTGGACAACTCCAACCGCATCCTCGCGGCGTTCGCCCAGAACCGGGGCGGGGGGAACACGGTCTTCTTCACGCGCTCGACCGACGACGGGGCGACCTTCGCCGCGGAGACGGCGGTGGCGCTGGCGTCGCACGGGAACTCCGCGAGCCCCGATCTCGAGATCGCCAACGACGGGAACGGCCTTCTGGCGCTCTGGGACGACGCGGGGAACGACCACGTGTACGTGCTCCGCTCCACGACCGGAGGATCGAGCTGGACGACCGTGCTGGATCGCCTCGCCGCCTCCGACACCAACATCCCGCTCGTGCCCCGGATCGTCGCCGATCCGGCGACCGCGACCACCTTCCTGCTCTACGCGGACATGAACTCCGCCGTCTCCCTGTCGCGATCCGCGAACTCCGGGCTGACCTGGGGCGCCGCGGTCAGCCTGGCGGGCGCCGTCGCGGGGAACGGGTTCGACCGGCCGTTCGGACGGATCGAGATGAAGCGCACCACGACGAACACGTGGGTGGTCGCGTGGGAGGACCGGCGCACCGACACCTACGCGCAGCTTCGAACCGACGTCTACGCCCGGGCCTCCTCGACCGACGGCACGTCGTTCGGGGCGGAGGTCCGGGTGGACGCCGGTTCGACCGCGGGATCGAGCGCGTCGGAATTCGGCGGGATGACCGCGCACTCCGCGAACAACGTCTACCTCGTCTACGCGGACGGACGCGACGAGTCGGGACGCAGCACGAACGTCTACGGGAACCGCTCCACGGTTCCGCTGGCGTTCGCCGCCGACGTTCGGCTCGACACGGACGCCGCCACGCGGCAGCCCTCCTCGGGGTGGGACCGTACCGTGGCGGCGGACGGAGGCACGCACGCGTACGTCGCGTTCCGCTCGCGGACGGCGGGCCCCTTCGCCGACATCTACGTCGCCGCGAGCTCGGACTCCGGCCAGTCGTTCGGGTCCCCGGTGCGCGTCGGCAACACGACGGCGGGCTCGCGCATCAACGTGGGCCCGGTGCTGCGTGCCTTCCCGGACGGGCGGGTCTACCTCGCCTACACGAGCGACAACGGCACGGCCCTCGAGATCCGGTTCAATCGTTCGACCGACTTCGGCGCGACCTGGCAGGCCGCGGACGTCGTGATCGCGACACCTCCGCGGACCGGAATCGACTACGACAACCCTCAGGATGCGCAACGTCTCGAGGCGACCGCCGACGGGACCGTCTACGTGGCCTGGTCGGGGGACAACAACGTGAAGCTCCGGAAGTCCTCCGATTTCGGCGTGACGTGGGGGACGGAGACGGACGTGGATCAGTCGTCCCTCTTCTGCGCCTA